>NZ_JBHTTQ010000107.1:0-24170 GCF_042794475.1 Streptomyces sp. NPDC056527 | reverse complement strand
CCGATGACATCGGCGGGCCGGCCCTCGCGCTCCGGTGACGTTGCCGGCGGCGAGCGCGCCGATGAGCATCCCGAAGGTGGTCCAGCTGCCGATGGTGCCGGCGGTGGCCTGGGTCAGCCCGAGGCCGTCGTCGTCGAGCATGTGCGGCATCACGGCGCCGTAGATGTTCACGTCCATGCCGTCGAAGAACACGGCCAGCCAGCAGAGGGCGAGCACCGGGAAGACCGTGCGGAAGGTGTGGGGGGCGCGGGGCGGGGAGGAGGTGGAGGTCAATGTGTGTCCCTGAATCGCGAGCGGCTCGTTCGCCTGGTGAAGATTGCTTCACTGACAGGTGGCATGAGTGTCGGGGCGGGACGTACGGGTGTCAATGAGTTCGGGGCACAGGTTCGGCGACGCCGATTACGGTGGGAGCGTGACCGAGTCGTGGAAGCCGACCGACGCCGGAGTGCTGCGTCTGCCCTCCGGACGCGTGGTGCGGGGGCGTGGCCTCCGGCATCCTCTGCCGCCGGGGCCCGCCCCCGAGTTCGCCGTCCATCTGCTCGGCAGGCGCCCGCCGGAGACGGACTGGGAGGCGCGCTGGCTGCGCTGGCCGGACTTCCGGCTTCCGGCTGATCCCGCGGAAGCCCGGGGCGTTCTCGTCGAGGCGTTGTCCCGGGCCGGGCAGGAGCGGGTGGAGCTCGCTTGCGGGGGCGGCATCGGCAGGACCGGCACGGCGCTCGCCTGCCTCGCCGTGCTCGACGGCGTCCCGCCCGGCCGGGCGGTGGAGTTCGTCCGCGCCGGGTACCACCCCCGCGCGGTCGAGACCCCCTGGCAGAAGCGATACGTACGCCGGTTCTCCGCCCCGGGCTGAGGCCTAAGGAGCCGTGGGCGACTGGGTCCGCAGGGCGGAGGCGTAGGTCTCGTCGGGGTCGAGCCTGCGCAGCTCCTCCGCGATCAACTCGGCCGTCGTGCGCACCTTCAGGGCGAGGACGCGGTTGGGCTGGCCGGGGATCGCCAGCTTGGCGACCGGGCCCTCCGGGCGGTCGATCACGATCTCGCCGTCGGGCGTGCCGAGGCGTACGGCGGTGACGACCGGGCCGTCGCTGACGACCCGTTCGACCGGCACGCGCAGGCGGTCCTCGAACCAGCGGGCCAGCAGTTCGGCGCTCGGGTTGTCGGGTTCGCTCTCCACCGCGGCCGAGACGACGGTCGCCCGCGCCTGGTCCAGTGCGGCGGCCAGCATCGAACGCCAGGGCGTGAGCCGGGTCCAGGCGAGGTCCGTGTCCCCGGGGGCGTAGGAGGCCGCGCGGACCGCGAGTGCGGCGAGGGGGTCCGCGACGGCGTACGCGTCGGTGATCCGGCGCTGGGCGAGCCGGCCGAGCGGATCCGTCGACGGTACGTCGGGGGCCTCCGCCGGCCACCAGACGACGACGGGCGCGTCCGGGAGCAGCAGGGGCAGCACCACGGAGTCGGCGCGGGCGCCGAGTTCACCGTGCAGGCGCAGCAGGACGGTCTCGCCCGAGCCCGCGTCGCCGCCGACGCGGACCTCCGCGTCGAGACGCGTCTCGTGACGTCCCCGGGGCGCGCGCACATGGCGCTTGATGACGACGAGCGTGCGGGAGGGGTGCTCGCGGGAGGCCTCGTTGGCGGCCTTCAGCGCGTCGTAGGCGTTCTCCTCGTCCGTGACGATCACGAGCGTGAGCACCATGCCGACGGCAGGTGTGCCGACGGCCCTGCGGCCCTCGACGATCGCCTTGTTGATCTTGCTGGAGGTGGTGTCCGTGAGATCGATCTTCATGCCCGGCGCCCGTTCCTTCTGTCGCGTGCGATCGCTGTAACGGTAAGCGCTCCACGGCCCGAGGAACTTCCCCGGGGGCCCGCGCGGGCGAGGGATCACTCGCCCGCGCCGCGCTGCCCGTGGCACGGGCGGCGTTCGGTCGCCGGAAGGCCGCTACAGGCTGAGGGCGTCCTCGGCGTTGTTCACCCAGGCCGTGACCGAGTTCCTGGTGGGCGAGACGTACAGGCTGGGCGTCGATGCCGTCAGAGGCGTCTGTTCCAGGTCCGACTCGGTGTTCATGGTCATCGCGATCGAGTGGACGGTCCTGCCCGTGCCGTCGTTCGTGCCGCCCATCAGGCCGGCGTAGGCGGACTGCCCCGGTTCGAGCCTGATCGCGTCCTCGATGCCGGGGGCCTCGCCCCGCTCGGTCGCCTGTCCGTCCAGATCGCCGAAGGTCACGACCGGGTGCCCCAGGACCTTGCACGGCTTGGCGGTCTTGTTGGTGATCTTCAGCAGGTAGCTGCTCGTGGTGGACTCCGCCAGGTTCGCGGCGAACGTCACGTCGAAGGTGCTGCAGGGGAACACGGCGTGGTCGGGGTCGGATGACGAGCCGTCACTTCCGCCGGAGGGCTTCTTGCCCGGAGACGTCGGCGGCGCCGTGGGCTTCGCCGGGGTCGTGGACTTCGTCGGGCTCGCGGTCGGCTTCCCGGCGCCGCCCGCCGAGTCGTCCCCGGTGGGGCCGCAGGCGGTCAGGGCGACGGCGGACATGGTGACGACGGCGAGGACGACGGCGGCTCTGCTTACGGTGCTCATGGTCTGGGTCCCCCGGTGAGTGGCGAGTGCGCTGGACTGAGCTCCAGAGTCCCGCCACACCTTCACAGATTCGTGACGGGGCCTTCCCGGGTTCACCACGGTCGTCGGCGTGTCGCGCCTCCGGTGCCCCACGAGGGCGACGACGTCATCGGCGGTCGGGCTCCAGCGCCGTCCGGGGGTCGGTCGGCGGCGCCGTGGGCGGGCCGGGCGCCACGGGCTCGCGCAGCGTGCGCAGGAACAGCCAGCCGACGGCCGGCAGGGCGATCAGGGGTGCGAGGGCGGTCTGCAGTGTGGTGGCGTCGGCCACGGCTCCGACCAGGGGGCCGGCCAGGCCGCCGATGCTGACGGTCAGCCCCAGCGTGACGCCCCCGGCGGTGCCGACACGCCGGGGCAGGTAGTCCTGACCGAGGGTCACGTGCAGCGAGAACGGCACGTACAGCCCGACCGAGGTGAGGGCGACGAAGAGATGGAGGAGCGGGCCGGGGACGAGGACGACGCCGGCCACGGCGAGGACGGTCAGAACGTACGACCACCGCACGATCGCGACCCGCCGGTGCCGGGTGGCCAGCCTGCCTCCGACGACGGTGCCGACCGCGCCGCCGAGGTAGAGCACGAAGAGGGCGGCCGTGCCCGAGACTTCCCCGCCGTCGGTGCGCTGGCGCGCGTACAGCGAGATGAACGTGCTCAGGCCGACGAAGACGATCGACCGGCAGACGACGGCACCGGACAGCCGGGCGAAGGACGCCCAGTCGTCCCTGCCCACGGTCGCGGTCGCGGTCGCGGTCGCGCCGGGAACCGAGTCGGGCCCCCCGGGCACGGCCGGCGTTCCGAGCGCCCGCAGCGCTGCCGCGCACAGGGCCGCGCCCGCGAGGGCGGGGACGACCAGGAGCGGGGTGGCGCCCAGGCCGCCGACGGCGATGACGGCGGCTACCAGCGGCGGGGCGGTGGCGAAGCCCAGGTTGCCGCCGAGCGAGAACCAGCCCATCGCCGTGTGACTGCCACGGCTCGCGTGGCGCGCCACGCGGGCGGCCTCGGGGTGGTACGCGGCGACGCCGATGCCGGAGACGGCGACGACGCACAGGGTCACGGCGTACGAGCCGCCGACGCCGCTCATCGCGACACCGGCTCCGCCGACCAGCGCGCTCACGGGCAGCAGCCACGGCATGGCCCACTTGTCGGTGAGCGCCCCGAACAGCGGCTGCACCACCGACGACAGCAGTGAGGCCGCCAGCACGAGACCGGAGGCGGCGGCATAGGTGTACGCCCGCTCGGAGACGAAGTACGGCACCAGGGCGGCGACCGCTCCCTGGTAGACGTCCACGCAGGCGTGGCCCAGGGACATCAGCGTGAGGGGTCTGTTGCGCGGGGTCGTCCGTTTCTTCGACACCGTTCGATCGTGGCAACGCGGTCGTGTGTCGCGCTTTCGATAAACTGCCCATTCGTGTCGAACATCCGCCGACCGGATTCCGTCCGCCATACGCCGCAGGCCCCGACCCGCGCCCAGATCCTCGCCGCCGGGGACCGTATCGACGCACACCGCCACGACGACCACCAGATCGTCTACGCGGGTTCGGGCGTCCTGGCCGTCACGACCGACGCCGGCACCTGGTTCGCCCCGGGCACGCGCGCCATCTGGGTCCCCGCGGGAACCGTCCACGCGCACAGGGCCCACGGCCACCTGGACCTGCATCTGATCGGCCTGCCCGCCGACGACAACCCACCTGGTCTGGACGCCCCCACCGTTCTCGCCGTCAGCCCGCTCCTGCGCGAGCTGATCCTCGCCTACACACGCGCCCCCGAGGACACCGGCGCCGAACGCCGCAGACTCCTCGCCGTGCTGCGGGACCAGTTGCGGGCCTCACCCCAGGAGCCCCTGCGGTTGCCCGCGCCGTCCGATCCGCGGCTCGCGGCCGTCTGCGCGATCCTGCGCGAGGACCCGGCCGACCCCAGGACCCTGGCCGAGCTCGGAGCCGCGACCGGGGCCGGCGAGCGCACGCTCAGCCGGCTCTTCCGCGCCGAACTCGGCATGACCTTCCCTCAGTGGCGCACCCAGGCACGCCTCTACGACGCCCTGCGCATGTTGGCCGACGACCTGCCCGTCACCACGGTGGCGCACCGCTGCGGCTGGTCGTCCACCAGTGCGTTCATCGAGGTGTTCCGGCGCGCGTTCGGATACACCCCGGGCGCGCACCGTCAGCGGAGGAAGGCCGCCGTGGTGCCGACGAACCGCTCGGGGTCGTCGACCCACGGGTAGTGGCCGGCCCCGGACTGCACCACGAGTGAGGCGTCGGGGAAGAGTCCCGCGAACTCGGCGGTCGACGCGGGCGGACTGTTGAGGTCGAACTCCCCGGCGAGCAGCAGGACGGGGGCAGGGAACGCGGCCAGTGCCGCCCGGGTGGCCGGCGGGTCGAAGGCGCCTTCGGCCCCGAAGCCGGCGACGGCCTCGGCGTTGTCCGGCCGGCTCGCCGCATGACGCTCCCGCGTCGCCGCGTCCCAACGTCCCCAGAGGAAGGGGGCGATGGCTTCCCAGTCGCTGCCGGTGCCCTCCGTGATCGCCTCCAGCGCGGCGTACGCCGCCGGGAACCACGGCTCGCCACTGCGCCGTCGCGCTCCCTCGCGCCGCGTCTCACCGGTGATCTCGATGCCGACGGCCGCCGTGCCGGGGGTGATCAGGGCGAGCCTGCCGACGCGCTCCGGGTACCGGGCCGCGTACCGCACCGCGAGGTTCGCGCCGCCGGAGTGGCCGAGCAGATCCATCCGCGCCAGGCCGAGGTGCTCGCGCAGGGCCTCGACGTCGTCGACGAGGCGGTCGCAGCGGTAGGAGGAGGTGTCCTCGGGGACGGCCGACCGGCCGGTCCCGCGCGGGTCCGGGAGGATCAGGCGGCGGTGGGCGGAGAGTCCGCCGAGGTCACCGAGGTAGCGGGAGTCCATGGGGCCTCCGGGGAGGCAGACGACGGGGTCGCCGGCTCCCTCCGTGCGGTACGCGAGGCGGGTTCCGTCGGACGCGGTGAACTCGGAGGCGGTGAAGGAGGGCATGGCGAGGATCCTGTCACCCATAACCCGGTTGTACAACCTGGTTATGGCGCCTGTCCCAAGGTGTATAACCGAGTCATGACGGGCGCGGACGACACACTCACCGAAGAACAGGCGGAGCGGATGCTCGCCGCCATGAACGAGGTCATCCGCGCGGGCGAGGAGATGCGGCAGCTGCGCGCCGAGATGATCCAGCTGTTCGCCGGCCTCGGCTGGACACAGGACCGGATCGCCCGGATCGCCGACATGAGCCAGCCGGCGGTGTCCAAGCAGGTGGCGAAGCACAAGCCGGCCGATCCACCGCGGGCGCCCATGGAGCTCTCCCTCGATCAGCGCGACGTCCCGTGGCTCGAAGGACGGCTCTGGGGTCTCGCCGAGGAGATCGCCGAGAGCTGCGACGCGGCGCGCTGCGCGCGCCACGTCGAGGCGATCGCCCGTGGGAAGAAGCGCTTCACCCCGCGGGACGTCGACGAGCTGCGGCGTTCGGTCGAGGAGGACCTGCGACGGCACCGGGAGCGGCTGCCCGCCGCCTTCCGGGACGCGTACGACGTGATCAGCAGAGGTCTCGACGTCCCCGCGAAGGTCATCGCGACCGGGTCCCCCTCGGCGCGTCGCACCCTCGCCCACCGCATCCAGCGCGACCGCCTCGGGGACGCCACCCGGGCCTGAGCCGGCGTGTGGCCCCGTCACCCCGCGCCGCGCGGAGCGCGCAGCCACACGGTCGTGTCGGACGGCAGACGACCCTCCGCGTCGAGCGGGTCGCTGGCGAGGAGCAGGGTCTCGTACGCCGGCAGAGTGACGGGGGTGGCCGAGAGATTGGTCAGACAGAGCAGACCGCCCGTCCGCGCGAAGGCGAGGACCCCTTCGTCGGCGGGCAGCCAGGTGAGGGGGCCGTCGCCGAAGCCCTCCTCCGATCTGCGCAGGGCCAGGGCCGTCCGGTACAGCGCGAGCATCGACGCCGGGTCGGTGCTCTGCCGGTCGACGGCGTGGCGGGCCCAGTCCTCGGGCTGGGGCAGCCACGGCTCGGCGGGTGCCCCGAAGCCGAAGTGCGGGGCGTCCGCGGCCCAGGGCAGCGGGACGCGGCAGCCGTCGCGTCCGGGGTCGGTGCCTCCGGAGCGGAAGTGCATCGGGTCCTGGACCCTCGCCCGTGGGATGTCGGCCTCGGGCAGCCCCAGTTCTTCGCCCTGGTACACGTACACCGAACCGGGCAGGGCGAGCGTCAGCAGGGCGGCCGCGCGGGCCCGGCGGGTGCCGAGGGCGAGGTCGGTCGGGGTCCCGAACGCCTTCGTCGCGAAGTCGAAGGCGGTGTCCGCACGGCCGTACCGGGTCACGGTCCGCGTCACGTCGTGGTTGCAGAGGACCCAGGTGGCGGGGGCTCCGACGGGGGCGTGCTCGGCGAGGGTGTCGTCGATGGTGCGGCGCAGCCGGGACGGCTCCCAGGGGCAGGTGAGGAAGTTGAAGTTGAAGGCGGTGTGCAGCTCGTCGGGGCGCAGGTAGCGGGCGAAGCGTTCGGCGTCCGGGAGCCAGACCTCGCCGACGAAGACGGCTCCGTACTCGTCGGCGACCGCCCGCCAGGAGCGGTAGATGTCGTGGAGTTCGTCCTGGTCGATGTACGGGTGGGGGTCCACGCCCTCCTCGAAGTCGGCGAGCGCGGGGTCCTTGGCGAGCAGGGCCGCGGAGTCGATGCGGACGCCGGCGACGCCGCGGGAGAACCAGAAGCGGAGCACGTCCTCGTGCTCCCGGCGCACCTCCGGATGGGCCCAGTTGAGGTCGGGCTGTTCGGGGGTGAACAGATGGAGGTACCACTCGCCGTCGGGGACGCGGGTCCAGGTGGGGCCGGAGAACTGGGAGGGCCAGTTGTTGGGCGGGAGTTCGCCGTGAGTGCCGCGGCCGGGCCGGAAGTGGAAGCGTTCGCGCTCGGGGCTGCCGGGTCCGGCGTCCAGCGCGGCGCGGAACCAGGCGTGCTGGTCGGAGACATGGTTGGGGACGATGTCGACGATGACCCGGATGCCGAGCTCGGAGGCCTCCGCGATCAGCTTCTCGGCCTCGCCGAGCGTGCCGAAGGCGGGGTCGACCGTGCGGTAGTCGGCGACGTCGTAGCCGCCGTCGACCAGGGGCGAGACGTACCAGGGGGTGAACCACACCGCGTCGACGCCGAGTTCGGCGAGATAGGGCAGTCGCGCCCGGACACCGGCGAGGTCACCGGTCCCGTCTCCGTCGCCGTCGGCGAAGCTGCGGGGGTACACCTGGTAGATGACGGCGTCGCGCCACCAGTCGTGAGGGGCTGCCACGTGACGGTCCTTTCGGGCAGGGGGTCTTCGGCGCCGGCGGGTGCGGAGGGCTCGACGTGGTCAGCCCTTGAGTCCGCCGGCGGTGAGACCGCTCATGATGTTGCGCTGGAAGACCAGGAAGACGATCAGGGTCGGCAGGGAGGCGATCGTGAGCGCGGCGATGAGGACGTTCACCGGGACTCCGTTGGACAGCGAGTAGATACCGACGTTGAGGGTCTGCTTCGCCGGGTCCGGCAGCGTGAGCATCGGCCAGAGGAAGTCCTTCCAGACCCCCACGACGGCGAAGATCGACACGACGCCCAGGATCGGCCGGGAGACCGGAAGCACGATCGACCGGAGGATCCGCGTCGGGGAGGCGCCGTCCATCGAGGCGGCGTCGAGCAGCTCCTTGGGAATCGAGTCGAAGAACCGCTTCAGCAGGAAGATGTTGAAGGCGTTGGTGACGGAGGGCAGCCAGATCGCCCAGGGGGTGTTCAGCAGGTTGCGTTCGACGACCGGTACGTCGAGCACCGTCAGGTACTGGGGCACGACCAGGACGGTCGCCGGGATCATCAGCGTCGCGAGCATCATGCCGAGGATCGCCTTGCCGAGCACCGGGCGGAGCTTGGAGAGCGAGTAGGCGGCCGCCACGTCGAGGACGAGCTGGAAGGCGAGGGCGCCGAAGGCGTAGTACAGCGTGTTGAACAGCAGCGTGGAGAGGTCCATGACCTCCCAGGCGCGGGAGTAGTTCTCCGGCGCGAAGGACCCGGGAACCAGGGTCGGGGGCGTACGGATGACCTCCTGGGTGTCCTTGAATCCGCTGGACACCATCCAGTACAGCGGCCCGAGGAACACCAGGGTGAACCCTCCGAGGACCACGGCGAGGGTCGCCCGGTACAGCGCCTTGCCGCGGCGGGTCGCGCGCTGGGCGGGCGAGATGAGCGTACGTGTGGACATGGCGGGCCTCCGGCTCCTACTCGTCGTCGGCGCGGCTGAGCTTCACGTACGCCGCCGAGAATCCGGCGAGGAGTACGAGCAGGAGGAGGCCGAGCGCCGCCGCGGCACCGTAGTTGTTGAAGTTGAAGGCGTACTGGTAGATGAGGTGGACGACCGTGGTGGTGGAGCCCTCGGGGCCGGCGCCGCCGGTCAGCAGGAACGGCTCCACGAAGACCTGCATGGTCGCGATGATCTGCATGAGCAGCATCAGCGAGAGGATGAGCCGGGTCTGCGGGATGGTGACGTGCCAGATCTTGCGGAACAGGCCCGCGCCGTCGAGCTCGGCCGCCTCGTACAGCTCGCCGGGGATGCCCTGGAGCGCGGCGAGGTAGATCAGGGCAGCGCCGCCCATGTTCATCCACGTCGAGGCGATGACGACGGCGAGCATGGCCGTGTCCGGATCCTGCAGCCACTGCTGCTCGGGCAGATGCAGGAAGCGGAACAGCTCGTTGAGGAGCCCGTAACCGGGGTCGTAGAGGTACTTGAAGAGCAGCACGGCGGCGACCGGCGGCAGCATCACGGGCAGGTAGACGAGCAGTCGGAGATAGCCCTGGCCGTGCCGGAACTCGTTGATGACGATCGCGACGGCGAACGGCACCACGAATCCGAGGAGCAGGGCGAGGGCGGTGAACAGGAGCGTGTTGCGCCACGCCTGCCAGAAGGCCGGGTCGTTGACGACGGTGACGAGGTTGTCCAGGCCGACCCAGCTGGTCCGTCCGTCCTCGGTCTTCTGGAAGGCGAGGAGGAACTCCCGGACCATGGGATACCAGGAGAACACGGCGAAGCAGAGGACCGCGCCGATGAGGAAGCCATGGGCGGTGAGGTTGCGTCGCAGGCTCTTGGCGAACAGCCCGCCGGACGGTACGGGGCGGGCCTGGAGCCCGCCCCTTCCGATCGCGGTCACTGGTCGGCCAGGACCTGGTTGACCTGTGCCTCGGCCGTGGCGAGCAGCTTGTCGATGTCGGCGTCCTTGTTGGTGAGGATGCCGGACATCACGTTGTCCAGGACCTTGTAGACCTCCTGGGCCTTCGGCGGCTCCGCCTTGCCGGCAACGGGGTTGTCCATGAAGGACTTGAAGTTGGCGACCGGCATGGTGGCGTTCTGCACCCGTGCGGCGTCGTCCTTGGTCTTGGACTCGCCCAGCCAGAAGTTGGGCTGGGGCACGCCGACCGGCAGGTTGTCCGCCTTGGTGCGGGGCCAGTCGAACTGCCCCTTGCCGACGGAGAGGTTCTTGAAGTTCAGCCAGGCGATCGCGGCCTTGATCCTGTCGCCGGAGATCCCCTTCTTGATCATGTAGTTGTTGCCGCCGGCGAGGGTGTTCTTCTCGCCGGGTATCGGGCCCATGCCGAAGTTCTCGTACTTCGCGCCGAGTTGCTGGACCATGTACGCGATGTCGTCGGGCGCGGCGAGGAACATGCCGAGCTTGTCGGTGGCGATCTGCTTCTGCAGGTCGCCCCACTGGAGGAGCTGGGTCTTGCCCATGCTGTCGTCCTCCCAGCGCATGGCGTGGAGGTTCTTCGCGACCTGCCTGCCGAGCTCGTTGTTGAACGCGGCCTTCTTGCCGCTCCCGTCGACGACGTCACCACCCAGGCTGTACATCTGCGCGGTGAAGTGCCAGCCGCCGGTGTTGCCCGCGCTGTACTCGCCGAAGCCCGCGATGCCGTTGCCGAGCCCGGCGATCTTCCGGGCGGCCGCGCGGACCTCGTCCCAGGTGCGCGGCGGGGCGTCGGGGTCGAGGCCGGCCTGCTGGAACAGCTTGCGGTTGACGAGCAGGCCCATCGTGTAGTTGCTGGTGGGCAGGCCGTAGAGCTTGCCCTCGTGCTTGAGGGAGCCGAGGACGTTGGGGTCGATGTCCTTCAGGAGCGGCACGCTCGTGTCGTTCACGTACGCCGTGATGTCCGCCGCGCCGTCGTTGTCGAGCACCTGCGGCAGGTCGGTGAAGTAGGTGTAGAAGACGTCCGGTTGCGACTTCGCCTTGAGCATCGCCGTGAAGCGCGGGGGCTCCAGGCACTGGCCGGCGGTGGAGCGGCCCTGGATGGTGACGTTGGGGTACGTCTTGTTGAACTCGGCGACGTCCTCCTTCCACTCCTTGAGCTCGGCCGCCTTCGCCGCGGGCGGCATGCAGTCGATGGTGATCGTCACCTTGGTCTTCGGGTCCAGCGGGGCGGACGGGTCGGAGGACCCGCTCCCTTCGGATCCACCGCTTCCGTCGGTACTGCTGCTCGTGCCGCAGGCGGCGAGCGCGGTGAGCGTGAGGGTCGAGGCGAGAGCGACCGCGCAGGCGCGGCGGGTACGGCGGAACCGAGCACTTCTCATGGGTGGTCCCCTTCGGGCATGAACGTGGAGGTCGCCCCTGCGCCGACGGCTTTGCGGGGCGCGGCACACTCAACCACCACTGACAAGTGAACGCAATATCTCGCGCAGATTCCGTAAATCACTGACAGCACCGTGCAGTTGGGCGGAGATCACGGCGCACGAACGAGGCCGGCACACCCCTCGCGAAGAGGTGCGCCGGCCTCCCCGATTCCTACCGATGCCGCCGGAACGTCATCCGGCCGCCCCGTGGATGACGAACGGCGATCCGGGCTCGACCAGGACGTCGCCCTCCGCCGATCCGGTGATGGTCACGTTCGTGAGCGTCGCGCTCCCCCGCGCCCCTCCCTGGGCGAGGATTCCGGAGCCGTTGACGGACCCGTCGATGCGGACGTCCCTGATCTGCACGCCCGGCAACGCGCCGCCACCGCCCTTGAACTGGATGCCGTCGTACGTCGAGTCGTGGATCTCGGTGTCGCGGATCGTGACGCCCGGGATGTCCTGGCCCGCCGCGAACAGGGTGATGGCGCCGAACTCCTGCGCCTCTCCCCAGAAGGCACCGCCGGTGCGGTGGAGCGCGTTGTCGGCGATCAGCGTCTGCCCGGAGAAGGGCAGCGGGTCATGGTCGGTCGCCACCATGATGCCCGGGTAGTTCATGGTGTCCGAGATGATGTTGTTCTCGATGGTGTTGCCGTAGCCGCCGTAGACGGCGATGCCGTTGGCCCGCCACGGCAGTTGGATCACGTTGTTGCGGAAGTGGTTGTCGTGGCCGATGTCCACCGACGGGTCCTTGACGTAGCGGCTGGCCCAGACGGCCAGGGCGTCGTCACCGGTGTTGCGGAAGGACGAGTTCGAGACGGTCGAATTGCGGGTTCCGTTCGCGAAGTTGATGCCGTCGGCGTAGGTGTTGCGGATGCGTATCCCGGTGAACTCCAGGCCGTCGCCGGGCCCCCACAGCTCGGGGATGTTCGAGTAGTCGCGACCCGCCCAGACGCCGACGTTCGCGTGCTCGATCCACACGTTGCTGATCCGGGTGGACTGACCGAACCGCCCGTTGAGCCCCACACCGCCCTCGGCGTTCCCGTCGCCGCCCCGGATCGTGCCGGATCCGAAGATCGCGATGTCGGAGATCCGCGTGTTGTGGTCGATGTCGAAGCCGAAGTTGCCCTCGTGCGGATGGTTGATGCCGCCCGCCTGGTGGGGCGGGGTCAGGGTGTACAGCTGGGAGTGCCACATGCCCGCGCCGCGGATGGTGACGTCGCGGATGCCCACCTGATTGAACTCGCCTCGGTTCAGGGGATCGTCGGTGAGGATCTTCTGCTCCTGACGCCAGTGACCCACCGGGATCCAGACGCAGCCGATCTCCCCCTTCTGGTCCGCCGTGACCGCGCGCTGGAGGGCGTCCGTGTCGTCGATGCCGTCGTTGGGCACGGCTCCGTAGGCGGTGATCGACGTGCATCCGGCCGGCTGGGCCGCGGGCGGGGCCACCTGCTCCAGGTCGATCAGATCGAGGACGTAGAAGGCGGCCGTGTCACCGGCGTCCCGCTGGAGCCGGAAGGTGGTGCCCACCGGGTACGTCCGCGGCAGCAGTGCGTGGGACTCGTCGAAGAGACGGCGGGCGTCCGTCTGGGGGGAGTTGGTCAGCCCTTCGGGGCTGTCGGTGGTGCCGTACAGCCAGCTGTGCTTGGAGGAGAGGGTCAGCTTCCGCTCGAAGGTGCCGTCGATGTAGAGGCTGATCGTGGCCTCGCGGCCGCCTCCGCCGGTCGCGTCCGGGATCGAGTTCCGTACGACGAGGGAGTTGGCGGCGTTGGCCGAGGTGAACTCCACGTACTGGCCGGTGGAGTCGAGCCGCACCGACTGCCGTCCCGAGGACTCCGAGGCGAAGTTGGTGTGACCGAAGGTGCGCTTCCGGTCGGCGGTGAGGAGGGTGCCCTGGTAACGGCCGCTCTCCGCCTCGTACTCGGTGTACGGGACGGCCGCGCCGCGGCCGACGACGATCGAGCGCGCGAACACGTTGTTGTTCTCGTCGGTCTCGGCGACCGCGCCCGTGGCGTCGGCCGTCGCGGTCAACGTGGCCGCCCCGCTCGTGGCCGTCCACCTGCCCGCGGTCGCGACGGTGGCCGTCTGCCCCGCGGCGATCGCGCCCGTGGCACCGTCGAGCGTGGCGCCCCCGACGGCCAGGCGGGTGACCGTACCGGCCGCGACGCCGGTGGTTCCGCGGTTCTGCACGGTCACGGTGAAGCCGACGGAGGCGCCGGCCGCGGGGGCCGCGGGGTCGGCGGCGATGCCCGTGACCCGCAGGTCCGGGCCCGGGCTCTGGCCGACGACCAGCTTCGTCGACGCGGTCCGGCTGTTGTTGCTGTCGTCCTGTTCGACGACGGCGTCGGTCGGGTCCACCACCACCGAGACGGTGTAGGTGCCCACCGGGCGCTTGCCCACCGCGACCGGGACGGTCGCGGTCGCCCCGGCCGCGAGCGCGGGCACGGGGGCGGAGCCGGCCACGGTGCCTTCGAGGCTGACGTTCACGGTGCTGGCGGGCGAGGGCGCGGTGCCGGCGTTGCGAACGGCGGCGTTCACCGTCACCGCGTCCGTCTCGGACGGAGTGGACGGCGCCCAGGTCAGATCGGTGACGGTGAGGTCAGGGTTCGGCGCCGCGGCGCCCACGACCTGGAGTTCGGCGACCTGGCCTCCGGGGGCTCCGGTGTTGGAGAAGAAGGTGAGCCGGATGTCCGCGTGGCGGCCGGTCACGGGGATGGTGACGGTGTTCTGCCCGGCCGAGGGAGTGAAGGCGTGGTCGGCGCGCTCCTTGAGCACGGTGAAGCCGGAGGCCGACTGTTCACGCCCGAGCACCTGGAGTGCCTGGGTGCGCGGGCCCCAGACCTGTGCGGGGTTGAGTTTCACCACGACGGCGGTGACATCCGCGTTGGCACCGAGCTTCACCGTCAGACTCGACGGGAATCCGGCCGACTCCCAGTAGGTGGCGACGTCGTCGTCGTTGGCGTTGGTCGCGACGTAGCTCTGTGTCGTCGAGGTCGCCTCGACGGGCTTGCCGCGCGCCAGGTTCGTGCCCTCGACCGGCGGATCGACCGGGCCCTGGCCTCCTTCCCCGTACACCTCCAGTTCGGACAACTGAGCTGCGTTCCATACGGTGTTGGCGCTGACCTGGACGCGTAACCAGCGGACCGTCGCGGCGGTGACGTCGATGGTCACGGTGTTCGCCAGACTCGGGTCGAAGGTGCGGGCGGCCGCGCCGGCGAGGGCGCTGAAGGAGTTGCCGTCGCCGCTGCCGAGCAGGCTGAGCGTCTGGACGCGCCCCTCCCAGGCGGTGGGGAGCTTCAACGTGACCCGGTCGACGCGGGTGGCGACGCCCAGATCGACCTGGACCCATTGCGGGAACGATCCCGCGGGGCCTTCCCAGTAGGACTGCTGACTGCCGTCGGTGACGTTGCCTGCCGGATAAGCGCCGTGGGCGCCACCGGCCGTCGCGGTCCTGCCGAGAGCCAGGTTGGGCCCTTCCGCCGCTCGGGCGGCCGCGACGGGCAGCAGCCCGACGCACATCAGGCCCGCCATCACCGCACCGGCGATGAGTCGGCGGACGTGGTGTTTCCCTCTCATGATGGCCTCTTGTTCCGTGATCCGAAGCTCGGACGATGACAAGAACGCTCGCCAGGTACCTGACATCTTTCTGGCGAGAAGGAGGCGCCGCAGACCTCAATCTTTTGAGTAACTCGGTCGATTCTTTGCAGCGCCAAGCCGACAGGTTTCTACCGGGTCATCACTTTGTCAACGGCCATGGCAACGGGCGGAGTCGCGTGGGCCCGTCCGTCGGCACAGCGCAACGGCCCGGCAGCCCGCGTGAAGCGGGAGCCGGGCCGTGACGCGTGCGACTGCCGGGATCCGGAGGAGTTAGGCGACGGGCGCCTGGGCGGTCGAGCCGCGGACCACCAGCTCGGGCTCGAAGAGCAGCTCGCCAGGGTGCGTGTGGGTGCCCTGGATCTGGGCGCAGAGGAGCTCGACCGCGGCCCGCCCCATCGCCTCGATGGGCTGCCGGACGGTGGACAGGGGCGGCTCGGTGCAGTTCATGAACGCGGAGTCGTCGAATCCGACGACCGAGACGTCCGTGGGGACCATCAGCCCCCGTCGCCGGGCGGCCCTGATCGCGCCGAGCGCCAGGGGGTCGCTCGCGCACACGATCCCGGTCACCCCCCGCTCCAGGAGGCGCGCGGCCGCCGCCTGGCCGCCTTCGAGGGAGAACATGGTCCGCTCGACGAACTTCTCCGGCAGCTCCCCGCCCGCCGCCTTCGCCGCGAGCCGGGCGGCCTCCAGCTTGCGGCGCGAGGGCACGTGGTCGCCGGGGCCGAGGACCAGGCCGATCCGCTCGTGTCCGAGCGAGGCGAGATGGCGCCAGGCCTGTTCGACGGCGACGGCGTCGTCGCAGGAGACGCAGGGGAAGTCCAGCCCCTCGATGGGGGCGTTGATGAGGACGACCGGGACGTTCCGCTCGGCGAGCTGCCGGTAGTGGTCGTGCGGCGCGTCGGCCTGGGCGAACAGACCGCCGGCGAAGACCATCCCGGACACCTGCTGCTGCAGCAGGAGTTCCACGTAGTCGGCCTCCGACACGCCGCCCTTCGTCTGCGTGCACAGCACGGGCGTCAGCCCCTGCTGCGCCAGCGCTCCGCCGATCGCCTCGGCGAAGGCGGGGAAGATCGGGTTCTGCAGCTCCGGCAGCACGAGACCCACCAGACGCGCCCGCTCGCCCCGCAACTGGGTGGGCCGCTCGTAGCCGAGGACGTCCAGGGCCGTCAGGACGGACTGCCGAGTCGCCTCGGAGACACCGGGCTTGCCGTTGAGAACACGGCTGACCGTGGCCTCGCTGACCCCCACCTTCTTGGCCACCTGAGCAAGTCGTCGCGTCATGCGCGCAAGACTAGCGCAAGCACCGCAAGCCAATTGCGTCCTCGTCGCAAGGAGAATTGCCGACGGAGACGATTCCCGCCGATCTTGTACCGCTCCGGCCCGGAGGGACGTAACCTCGCCAGGCGTGTGATCGGCACGCACTGTCGTACCCGCTCCGGAAAGGCCGTCCCATGCCCGTGATCGCCCTCCTGTCCCCCGAGCCGAGTCCTGGTCGCGTCGCCCTGGAAGGCATCGCGGCCTCGGTCGCCACCGATCTCGGCCTGCCGGACGGCAGCTGCCGGGTGACCTGGCAGCAGGTCGATCCGGACGCCGCGACAGGCCGGCGGCCGGAGTGGGAGGGCGACGGACCGCACTCGCCCATGGGCTATGTCAGCTGCGAGGAATCCTGTACGCCGGACGTCGTCGAGCGGCTGCCGCGGTCGCTGCGCGCCGAGTTGAGCCGCCTGCTCGGCGTCCCCGAGGACGGCGTACCGCTCTCCGTGCACCGGGCCGATGCGGACGCTGCGCTGGTCGACGGCACACTCGGGGCGGCGCCCTCCGAGGTCGTCTCCCTGCCGGTGGGACGGGTCGTCGGCGGCCGGGGCGAGGTCTACGACGACGCCTGGGGCGACGTGTCCGCCGTCATCCGCCTGGACGGGAGCCGGTTCACCCCCGACGCGCTCGCCGGCCTCGACGCCTTCTCGCACATCGAGGTCGTGTACCACTTCGACCGCGTACCACCCCGGAAGATCGAGACCGGCGCCCGCCACCCGCGGGGCAACACCGACTGGCCGCTGGTCGGCATCTTCGCCCAGCGGGGCAAGAACCGTCCCAACCGGCTCGGCGTCTCGCGCTGCCGACTGGTCAGGACCGACGGACTCGACATCCATGTGACGGGCCTCGACGCGGTCGACGGGACGCCCGTCCTCGACATCAAGCCCTACATGGCCGAGTTCGGCCCGATCGGCGACGTGACCCAGCCCGCGTGGACCACCGAGATCATGCGCCGGTACTACTGAGCCCGGAGGCCGGCGGCGCGGACTCGGGCGCCGCGTAGAGTGGGCGCGGGCGCGGCGTGATCACGAGGAGTACGAGTGACCGCTGTGAGTCTTGAGCACGCCACGGTCCCCGCCGACACCGGCGAGGTGACCCTGCTGATAGCCCGCCGGGTGGAGCCCGGATACGAAGCCGCCTTCGAGAGGTGGGCCCAGGGCATTCTCGCCACTGCGGCCACCTTTCCCGGCCATCTCGGCTACGGGCTCTTCCGCTCCACGGGAGGTGACGCCCCCTGGTTCCTCGTCCATCGCTTCCGCGACGCGGCGGCCTTCCGGGAGTGGCAGGAGTCGCCGGAGCGGGCGGCGTGGTTCGCGGACTGCGAGGGGCACCACCACACCGAGATAGCCCGGCGGCGACTGACCGGGATGGAGACGTGGTTCGCCAAGCCGGGCTCGACGCGGCCGGCGCCGCCGCGATGGAAGATGGCGATCAGCGCCACCCTGGCGATCTACCCGATCTCCGTCCTCGGCGGCTACTTCCTCGTGCCCCACCTGACCGCGCTGCCGCTTCTCCTCAGCAGCGCGGTCATGGCGTGCGTGTTCAACGTCCTGATGACGTACGTGGCGATGCCGGCCGTGAGCCGGATGCTGCGCGGCTGGCTGGGTCGCTAGGGGGTGCCCGTCGGCGACGATGTCAGACGCCGACCCCCGGGGCGCCTTCCGGTGCGCGCACCAGCCCTTCCGGCAGATAGCCGGACGTGACGCCCAGGTCCCACCCATGCACCTGTACGGCAAGTGCGGCCAGCGCGATCGCGCCGACCGGCAGCAGGCTGCGCGGGGCGGCGTCGGCCTGCACGCTCTCGCGGTGCCGGACGAGCCGGTCGGCCAGGGCCTCTTCGAAGGCCGGCTGATCGTCCTCCAGGAGCACACGCAGGAGTCGCTGGTCCGGCGACAGCGCGCCGACGGCGTCCAGACGACGCGCCGCCTCGGCGCGCTCCTCGGCCTCCGGCATACAGAGCGTCACGGAAGGCCAGTCCCTGGGCAGGTGCCCACGCGACGGAGTCAGGTAGCCACACAGGGCGTCCATCTCCGCCAGGTCCGCCGGCTCCGATCGCGACTCCAGCCGCGAGTACGGCACGCCGTCACGGATCGCGGGCGCGTAGTCCTCCCGCAGCAGCAGTCCGATCACCCGGTCCCGCTCGCGTACGACACCGCTGGCCAGGCAGAGTCCGAACGCGTCCAGCCAGGTCCGCGCGGTGGGCACCTCGTCGACGGCATGCCCGAAGCTGAACTCGTCGCTGCTCAGCGTCTCGTTCACGAGCGGGAAGGAGATCTCCCAGTCCCCATCGGGGAAGGCTCCGAGTTCCAGCACCCCGAACGCGCATGCGGCCGAGGTCAGCAGCGCCTTGCGGGAGGGCCCGAGACCGAGCGCGGGGTCGTCCAGGGTACGAGCGGCGACGTGGTCGAGCAGCTCGTCGCCCATGTCCCGCAACGCCTGCAGGGACAGTCTGTCGTAGCGCAGCCCGTGCCAACGGCCGAACGCCCGCCCGCCGATGTCCTCCAGCGCTTGGACGATGCGCTGCTCGTCGACCTCGTGACGCGTCACTTCCCGCACGGTTGTCGCCCTTCCTTGATCCGTTCGACCGGCGAACGGAACGCTATCAAGTGCGCTGACCTCGCCCGAAGTAGGCGACCAGCTCGGGGTCGAGGGACGGGACCTCGCGCGGTGTGCCCCGTCGCGCAGCGACTCGGTGGCGCGGACGCCCGCCGCGACGGCCATGCGCGCGGCGACCGGCGAGGTGTCGGTGCGGCCGCCGTCGCGGACGAAGCGCAGGAACTCGTCGATGAGCAGCGGATCGGCGCCGCCGTGGCCGGCGTTGTCCTCGGCGTCCGGCACGGGGTGGGTGACGTTGGCGTCCGGACGGAAGGCCGAGCGGCGGGAGTTCCACACCTTCACCACTCCCCCGGGTCCGTCGCCGAAGTTCTCCAGACGGCCCGCGGGATTGCCGCCGTGGACCATGAGGTCGCCCAGGGCCTGGACCTGGCGCGTCCAGCCGCCCGCGAGCCGGTGCAGGACGTCGATGTCGTGCGCGGCCTGGTGCGTCGCGCCCCACGGCCCCTCGCAGCGCGTGTGTCTCGTTTCGCCGTCCGGAATACGAGTCGATCGCGCCGTTCCTCACCCGCGCGGTACGCTGCCCGTGCAGCTGGTTCGCCCCGTCAGCCAGGCGGGACGCGTCGTAAGAGGGAACCCGGTGGGAATCCGGGACTGCCCCGCAGCGGTGAGCGAGAACGACCGCCGTCATACGCACTGGACCCGTGAGGGCCTGGGAAGCGACGGCCAGTAGGTGTCTCGTACGGCTTCCGTACGACGAGACGTGCTCGCGAGTCCGAAGACCTGCCCGTTGCCCGCATGCGACCGTTCGCATGCGGTGATCCCGGTGACCTCGTGGGCGGGTCGGCGTGCACAGCAGGGCGGATCGGCCGCGCGTACCTCGATGTACGCCTCTGCGGTGGTCCGCCCGGTTCGTCACCCCTTCGCTCGCGGCTCTCCGGGTCTGTCTCACGACACGCAAGCTCGCGAAGGAGAGTCACGTGACAACCGAGTCCGCGGCAGCACGGGCCACCGTCCACGGATACCCCCGCCAGGGTGGGAACCGGGAACTGAAGAAGGCCGTCGAGGGCTACTGGAAGGGCCGCGTCACCGCCGATGCCCTCCGGGAGACCGCCCGGGAACTGCGCAGGACCAACTGGGAGCAGCTCGTCGACGCCGGCATCCACGAGGTCCCGACCGGCGACTTCTCCCTCTACGACCACGTCCTCGACACCAGTGTCATGGTCGGCGCCGTACCCGCCCGTCACCGCGCCGCCGTCGAGGCCGACCCGCTCGACGGGTACTTCGCGATGGCCCGCGGCACGCAGGACGTGGCTCCGCTGGAGATGACCAAGTGGTTCGACACCAACTACCACTACCTCGTCCCCGAACTGGGTCCCGACACCGCCTTCACCGCCGACAGCGGCAAGCAGGTCGCCGAGGTGAAGGAGGCCCTCGCGCTCGGCCACGCGGCCCGCCCCGTCCTGGTGGGACCGGTCACGTACCTGCTGCTGGCCAAGCCGGCGCCCGGAGTCGCCGAGGACTTCGAACCGCTCACCCTGCTGGACCGGCTGCTGCCCGTGTACGCCGAGGTGCTCGCGGACCTGCGCGCGGCCGGCGCCGAGTGGGTGCAGCTCGACGAGCCCGCCCTCGTGCAGGACCGCACCCCCGCCGAGCTGAACGCCGCCGCCCGCGCCTACCGCGAGCTCGGCGGTGCGGCCGACCGGCCGAAGCTGCTGGTCGCCTCCTACTTCGACCGGCTCGGCGGGGCTCTGCCCGTGCTGGCGAAGGCCCCCGTGGAGGGACTCGCGCTCGACTTCACCGATGCCGCCGCCGCGAACCTCGCGGATCTCGCGACGGTGGGCGGTCTGCCGGGCAAGCGGCTGGTCGCCGGCGTCGTCGACGGCCGCAACATCTGGATCAACGACTACCGGAAGTCCCTCACCACCCTGGGCACCCTGCTCGGCCTCGCCGGTCAGGTCGACGTCGCGGCGTCCAGCTCGCTGCTCCATGTCCCGCTGGACGCCGCCGCCGAGCGGGACGTCGACCCGCAGATCCGTCGCTGGCTCGCCTTCGCCCGCCAGAAGGCCGCCGAGATCGCCACCCTCGCGCGCGGCCTGTCCCAGGGCACCGGCGCGATCGCCGCCGAACTCGCCGCCAATCGCGCCGATCTGGCCTCCCGCGCAGGCTCGGCGATCACCAACGACCCGGCCGTACGGGCCCGCACCGCCGCGGTCACCGAGAGCGACGCCCGCCGCGCCCAGCCCTACGCCGAGCGCGCGACCGCCCAGCGGGCCCACCTGGGTCTGCCGGCTCTGCCGACCACGACCATCGGCTCCTTCCCGCAGACCGCCGAACTGCGCACCGCGCGCGCCGACCTGCGCGCCGGATGGCTCGACACGGCGGAGTACGAGGAGCGGATCGAGGCCGAGATCCGCGAGGTGATCTCCTTCCAGGAGAAGGCCGGTCTCGACGTCCTCGTCCACGGCGAGCCCGAACGCAACGACATGGTCCAGTACTTCGCCGAGCGGCTGACCGGATACCTCGCCACCCAGCACGGCTGGGTCCAGTCGTACGGCACCCGGTACGTCCGGCCGCCCGTCCTGGCCGGCGACGTCTCCCGCCCGGCGCCGATGACGGTGCGCTGGACCACGTACGCACAGCGGCAGACCTCCCGTCCCGTCAAGGGGATGCTGACCGGCCCGGTCACGATGCTCGCCTGGTCCTTCGTCCGCGACGACCAGCCGCTCGCCGACACCGCCCGCCAGGTCGCGCTCGCCCTGCGTGACGAGGTCGCCGATCTGGAGGCGGCGGGCACGTCGGTGATCCAGGTCGACGAACCGGCCCTGCGCGAGACGCTGCCGCTGCGCGCCGACGCCCACGCCCCGTACCTCGCCTGGGCCACCGAGGCCTTCCGGCTCACCACGGCCGGAGTCCGTCCGGAAACCCAGATCCACACGCACATGTGCTACGCCGAGTTCGGCGACATCCTCCGCGCCATCGACGACCTCGACGCGGACGTCATCAGTCTGGAGGCCGCGCGCTCCCATATGCGGGTCGCGGACGAACTCGCCGGCGCCGGATACCCCCGGGAGGTCGGCCCCGGTGTGTACGACATCCACTCGCCGCGCGTCCCGGAGGAGGCGGAGGCCGTCTCCCTCATCGAGCGTGCCCTGCTCTCCGTACCCGCCGACCGGCTCTGGATCAATCCCGACTGCGGTCTGAAGACGCGCGGCTGGGGCGAGGTCCGGCCTGCCCTGGAACACATGACCGCGGCGGCCCGCCGGGTCCGCGGCCGCCTGCCCCACACGGAGAACTGAGCGCATGAACACCCGTATCACCGTCGGCGATCGGGCCCACAAGGCACCGGCCGACTCCCAGGTGACCCTCGCCCACATCATGAGCGAACACGAGACCAACCTGTACGGGACCATCCACGGCGGCGTCGTCATGAAACTCATCGACGACGCGGCCGCGTCAGCGGCGGGCCGCCACGCGGACGGCCCCGCCGTGACGGTCTCCGTCGACCGGATGACGTTCCACTCCCCCGCTCGCGCCGGGGACCTGCTCACCGTCCACGCCGAGCTGTGCCGCGCGGGCCGGACCTCGATGGCCGTCGCGGTCGGCGTCACCGCGGAACGCTGGAACGCGACCTCCGGTCTCACGACCGAAGTGGCCACCGCCCGGCTGACCTTCGTCGCGATCGACGCGGAAGACCGTCCGCGCCCGGTCCCCGGGCTGAAGGAGGAGTAGCGACGTCCCGGCCGGTCACGACATGAGCGAACGGCCCCGGCGCGGGTGGCGCGTGGTACGAACCACCGGCCTCCTCGTCGCCGGGGCCCGGAGGAGGGGCGTCACCGGGGCAGCCACCGCGGTCGCCCGCTCCATCGGAGTTCGCGCCAGGTCAGGAGCTCCTGCGTTCCTCCCGCCGCCGGAGCAGTTCCTGGACCTCGCTGGGGAGGGTCGTCTCGAAGTCGATCGGTTTCGCCCAGGTCGGGGTCACGACGATCCGGACCATGCCGTCGTAGAGCGAACGTACCTCGGCCTCCCACTCGACCCGCTGCCCCATGGCCTGTTGAGTACGTGTACTCATGTGCGGCGGGACGCTTGATCGGAAGCTGTGCACATGAGATCGACTCCCGCCCTCGCCGCCATGGTCACCCGCTCCACCCGCCGCCCGGGGTTCGCCCTCGCGGTGACGACCCTCGCGGTACTGGCACTCGCGTCCTGCGGCACCCAGAAGTCGGGGGCCGCGGGATCGCCGAGCGCGCCCGCCGACGCGGTCGGCGCCCAGCACACCGAGGCCCCGGCCGGATCCGGGCAACAGGCCGCCTTCGCGGCGATGTTGGACGAGATGGCACGGTCGTGCCCCACCGGCACCCAGTCGGGACCGCCGGTGCCCTCGAAGGCCCCGGGGGGCGAGCCGCTGCCCTCCGACGATCCCGCCACCGACGCTCTCGAGGGGCCCATCGCCCCCACGGCGGGCCCGGAGGTGGAGTTGAACGCTCGTGACTGGTGCGCGAGCAACCGCCATGAGGAGCGCATCGCCCAGGGGCTCTGGGAGCTCAGGGACCCCACGCCCGCCAAGGTCAGGAAGGTCCTCAACGACCTCGGTTACATCGACGAACGCATCCACGACCTCAAGCGGTCCGGCGCGACCACGCGGTTCTTCATCGACCTGCGCTCCAGGGGTGGCCGGCTCTGCGTGGAAGGCTCGGCGGCCGCCGAGGAGACCGTCGTCGACAAGTGCGTGGCCCCCGAGACCGGACCGTTCAGGCCGCCCACGCTGAAGCGGTGACGGCCCCGGCCCCGATCAGCCGCGCAGGGCTACATGGAAGGAAGAAGCCCACAGCACGATCGCCGCGCCCAGGCCCACCACCGTACGGATCGTCTCCGCCGTGGCGCCGGCCGCCAGGACGGCGAGACCGACCAGCGACACCGCCGTCAGGAAGATCGCGGTCCATGCGTACTGCCCCTGGTCGAAGAGGCGGGCCAGCGGGAAGAAGTGCAGTCCCACGACGAGGCAGATCCCGACCGGGATGAACTCCGGGTGGCCCGAAGCGTTCGACACGGCGATCACGACGAAGATCGCCACCAGCTCGGCGACGTTGACCAGGCCGACGCCCCGGTTCCACTTCTCCGGCAGCCGCACCGTACGAGTCACCGGCCCCGCGGTGCCGCGGAAGGCGAGCACCACCGCGCCGATCGTCACCACGGCCGCGACGACTCCGACCGCTGTCGAGACCGGCATCGCCGCTATCCCGGAGCCGCCGGCGAAGGCCCAGACGAGAGCGAAGACGGCGAGGACGATCGCGCCGCGTCGGCGCAGATTACGCGTGAGGGCGAGACATTCCGCGTCGGTGGTTTCCGTAGTCATGGCGCGGACACTACAACGATGATCGGAACCGGGTCGGCGACTTTCGACAGGAACCGGGGTAACCGCCGCCACGGGCGGTCGACGACCCCGCCACCCGGTCGCGGGCATCACGCCTCGCGCGGGCCGGGGC
>NZ_JBHTTQ010000106.1:0-24300 GCF_042794475.1 Streptomyces sp. NPDC056527 | reverse complement strand
CGATCGGTCGGTCCGCGCCCCGCGGCACGCCCTCAGCGGTCGTTCTGGGCGAGCCGCAGCAGGTGGTCGGCGAGTGCCTGGCCGCCCGCCGGGTCGCGCGAGATAAGCAAGAGCGTGTCGTCTCCCGCGATCGTGCCGAGGATCGCGTGGAGTTCGGCCTGGTCGATGGCCGACGCGAGGAACTGGGCCGCCCCCGGCGGGGTCCTCAGGACCACCAGGTTGGCCGAGGCCTCCGCGGAGATCAGCAGTTCGCCGGAGAGCCGGCGCATCCGCTCCTCCTTGGCGGACTCGCCGAGCGGCGCCTGCGGGGTGCGGAAGCCGCCCTCGCTGGGCACCGCGTAGATCAACTCGCCGCCCGTGTTGCGGATCTTCACCGCTCCGAGCTCGTCGAGGTCTCGGGAGAGCGTCGCCTGGGTGACGCTCAGCCCGTCGTCCGCGAGCAGCTTGGCCAGCTGGCTCTGCGAGCGCACCGGCTGCCGGTTGAGGATGTCGACGATCCTGCGGTGGCGTGCGGTGCGGGTCTGCGGAACGGACGGCCCGCCGTGCTCATGTTCCTGCGCGTCGGTCATCGTCGTCTCATTCTCCGGTTCGTCCTTCCCCGTTCACCGCTTCGTCGAGGACACCGGGCAGCGCTGCCAGGAACGCGTCCACCTCGGCGTCTCCGATGATCAGTGCCGGCATCAGCCGTACGACATCGGGGGCGGGCGCGTTCACCAGGAGACCGGCGTCCTGAGCCGCCTGCTGCACCTGGGGCGCGAGGGACTCGGTGAGCACGATACCCAGCAGGAGGCCCGCACCACGGACATGGGAGACCAGCGGGTGGTTCAGAGCCTCGATTCCGCCCCGCAGCTTCTCGCCGAGCCGCTTGACCTCGTCGAGCGTTCCGCCGCTCGCGAGGGTGTCGAGCACGGCGAGGCCGGCGGCGCAGGCGACCGGGTTCCCACCGAAGGTCGTGCCGTGATGGCCGGGCTTGAAGAGCTCGGCCGCGTCCCCGAAGGCGGCGGTCGCGCCGAGCGGCAGCCCGCCGCCGAGGCCCTTGGCGAGGGTGACGATGTCGGGGTCGACCCCGTCGTGGCCCTGGTACTCGAACCAGTGGCCGGTCCGGCCGATGCCCGTCTGGACCTCGTCGAGGACGAGGAGGGTGCCGGTGGCGCGGGTGATCTCGCGGGCGGCCTGCAGATAGCCGGCGGGCGGGACGACGACGCCGTTCTCACCCTGCGTCGGCTCGATGATCACCAGCGCCGTCTCCTCGGTGACCGCGGCGCGCAGGGCGTCGGCGTCTCCGTACGGGACGTGCGTGACGTCGCCGGGCAGCGGCAGGAACGGGGCCTGCTTGCCGGGCTGGCCGGTGAGCGCGAGCGCGCCCATGGTCCGGCCGTGGAAGCCGCCATGGGTGGCGACCATGTGGGTCCGGCCGGTCAGGCGGCCGATCTTGAAGGCGCCCTCGTTGGCCTCCGCCCCGGAGTTGCAGAAGAAGACCCGCCCGGGCCGGCCGAAGAGCTGGAGCAGCCGCTCGGCGAGGGCGACGGGCGGCTCGGCGACGAAGAGGTTGGAGACATGGCCGAGCGAGGCGATCTGCCGCGAGACGGCCTCGACGATCGCCGGGTGGGCGTGGCCGAGGGCGTTGACGGCGATGCCGCCCACGAAGTCGAGGTACTCGGTGCCGTCGGCGTCCCAGACCTTGGCGCCCTCGCCACGGACGAGCGGCAGCCGGGGCGTGCCGTAGTTGTCCATCAGCGAGCCCTGCCACCGCTGGGTCAGCTCCGCGTTGCTCATTCCCCGTCCCCCGTCGTCTCGTCGGGCACGACCATCGTGCCGATGCCCGAGTCGGTGAAGATCTCCAGCAGGATCGAGTGCTGGACACGGCCGTCGATCACACGGGCCGTGGTGACCCCGTTGCGTACGGCGTGCAGGCAGCCCTCCATCTTGGGCACCATGCCGCTGGAGAGGTCGGGCAGCAGCTTCTCCAGCTGACTGGCGGTGAGCCTGCTGATGACCTCGTCGCTGTGGGGCCAGTCCTCGTAGAGGCCCTCGACGTCGGTCAGCACCATCAGGGTCTCGGCGCCCAGCGCCGCAGCGAGAGCCGCAGCCGCCGTATCAGCATTGACGTTGTAGACATGTCCGTCGTCCTCGGAGCGGGCGATGGAGGAGATGACCGGGATCCGGCCGTCCTCCAGGAGCGCCTCGATGGCGCCGGTGTCGATGGCGGTGATCTCGCCGACCCGGCCGATGTCGACCTGTTCGCCCGCGATGACCGGCTGGTGCTTGGTGGCCGTGATGGTGTGCGCGTCCTCGCCGGTCATGCCGATGGCGAAGGGACCGTGCTGGTTGAGCAGTCCGACGAGCTCGCGCTGGACCTGGCCGGCGAGGACCATCCGTACGACGTCCATCGCGTCCTCGGTGGTGACGCGCAGACCGGCCTTGAACTCGCTGACGATGCCGTGCCGGTCGAGTGCGGCGCTGATCTGGGGTCCGCCGCCGTGCACGACGACGGGCTTGAGCCCGGCGTGGCGCAGGAAGACGACGTCCTGGGCGAAGGCGGCCTTGAGCTCCTCGTCGATCATGGCGTTGCCGCCGAACTTGATGACGACCGTCTTGCCGTTGTGGCGGGTCAGCCAGGGCAGCGCTTCGATGAGGATCTGGGCCTTGGGGAGCGCGGTGTGCTTACGGGTGGGGTTCGTGGAGTCGCTCATGACGAGTACGCGCTGTTCTCGTGGACGTACTCGGCGGTGAGGTCGTTGGCCCAGATGACGGCAGACTCGGCACCGGCGGCGAGGTCGGCGGTGATGGTGACCTCCCGGAACCGCATGTCGACGAGGTCGCGGTCCTCGCCGACCGAGCCGTTCTTGCAGACCCACACGCCGTTGATGGCGACGTTGAGCTGGTCGGGGTCGAAGGCCGCCCGGGTGGTGCCGATGGCGGAGAGCACCCGGCCCCAGTTGGGGTCCTCGCCGTGGATGGCGCACTTGAGGAGGTTGTTGCGGGCGATGGAGCGGCCCACCTCGACGGCGTCGTCCTCGGTCGCGGCGTTGATCACCTCGATACGGATGTCCTTGCTGGCGCCCTCGGCGTCGCCGATGAGCTGACGCGCGAGGTCCTGGCAGACCGCCGTCACGGCCTCGGCGAACTCCTCGTGCGCCGGGGTGATGCCGGAGGCGCCGGAGGCGAGGAGGAGGACGGTGTCGTTGGTGGACATGCAGCCGTCGGAGTCGACCCGGTCGAAGGTGACCTTGGTGGACTGCCGCAGGGCCGTGTCGAGGTCCTTGGCGGCGACGTCGGCGTCGGTGGTGAGCACGACGAGCATGGTGGCGAGGCCCGGGGCGAGCATTCCCGCGCCCTTGGCCATGCCGCCGACGGTCCAGCCTCCCCCAGACTCCGTCCGGGGGGACCCCCAGGTGACCACGGAGGTCTTGTGGACGGTGTCGGTGGTCTTGATGGCGATGGCGGCCTTCTCGCCGCCGTGCTCGGAGAGCTCGCCGACGGCCTTCTCGACACCGGGGAGGACCTTGTCCATGGGGAGCAGCAGGCCGATGAGGCCGGTGGAGGCGACGGCGACCTCGCCGGCGCCGACCTCCAGGAGCTCCGCCACCTTCTCGGCGGTGGCGTGGGTGTCCTGGAAGCCCTGCGGGCCCGTGCAGGCGTTGGCGCCGCCGGAGTTGAGGACGACGGCCGCCAGCTCGCCGGTGGTCAGCACCTGCTGGGACCACAGGACCGGTGCGGCCTTGACGCGGTTGGAGGTGAAGACGCCGGCGGCGGCGCGGCGGGGCCCGTTGTTGACCACGAGGGCCAGGTCCGGGTTGCCGTTCTCCTTGATTCCGGCGGCGATGCCCGCTGCCGTGAATCCCTTCGCTGCGGTGACGCTCATGGAGCGACTCCAATCGTGGAAAGTCCGGTGTCCTCAGGGAGCCCGAGGGCGATGTTCATGCTCTGCACCGCGCCGCCGGCGGTGCCCTTGGTGAGGTTGTCGATGGCGCTGATCGCGATGATGCGGTTCGCGGTCTCGTCGTACGTGACCTGGATCTGAACGGCGTTGGAACCCTGAACGGACGCCGTCGAGGGCCACCGGCCCTCGGGGAGCAGGTGGACGAACGGCTCGTCCGCGAAGGCCTTCTCGTACGCGGCCCGTACCGTCTCGGCCGTCGCCCCGGGCTTCGCCGGCGCGGAGCAGGTGGCGAGGATGCCGCGCGGCATCGGGACGAGCGTCGGCGTGAAGGAGACGGTGACCCGCTCGCCGGCCAGGGGGCTGAGGTTCTGGCTCATCTCGGGGGTGTGCCGATGGCCGCCGCCGACGCCGTACGGGGTCACGGATCCCATGACCTCGCTGCCGAGCAGGTGCGGCTTGAGGGCCTTGCCCGCACCGGAGGTGCCGCTGGCGGCCACGATCACGGCGTCGGGTTCGGCGAGACCGTTCTCGTACGCGGGGAAGAGCGCGAGCGAGACGGCGGTGGGGAAGCAGCCGGGCACCGCGATGCGCTTGGACCCCTCCAGCGCGGCACGGGCACCCGGCAGTTCGGGAAGGCCGTAGGGCCAGGTCCCGGCGTGCGGGGACCCGTAGAACTTCTCCCAGTCGGCGGCGTCGTTCAGCCGGAAGTCGGCGCCCATGTCGACGACGAGGACGTCGGGGCCGAGCTGCTCGGCGACGGCGGCGGACTGGCCGTGCGGCAGCGCGAGGAAGACGACGTCGTGTCCTGCCAGTTCCTCGGCGGTGGTCGGCGCGAGGACGCGGTCGGCGAGCGGGAGGAGGTGGGGCTGGAGGGCCCCGAGCTTCTGACCGGCGTTGGAGTGGCCGGTCAGGGTGCCGATCTCCACCTCGGGGTGGGTGAGGAGGAGACGCAGGAGTTCCCCACCCGCGTATCCACTCGCGCCTGCCACTGCTGCTCGTACCGTCATCGAAACCCTCCTCCTGGATGGCATGACTATACGCAGACCCGCAGTTTTATGCAAAGCATGGCCATTGATCCACGGAAGCGAAGAATCCGTTGCGTGGCCGCATCCGCAGGCCCATGGGAAACCTCCCGGACCGCCGGTGTCGCCGGACGCTGCGCGACATCGCTTCGGGAGGAGCCTGTCCGTCCACAGCGGACGACACATGACAGACAAATGACAAAGGCAAGGAGGTTCACCCACTCCTTGCCACTCTCAACGTATAGCACGAGGGGGGCCTTGCGGCAAGGCCCCCCTGGTGGCGCAGAATCTCCGAGTCAACGCCAGGACCTGCGGGAACGCGGTGTTCGCGGCGTACGCGAGCTTTCTTCGAACGGGGCGGTTCTCATGATGGACGTGATCGTGGTCGGCGGCGGACCGACCGGCTTGATGCTGGCCGCCGAGCTGCGGCTGCACGGTGTGCGGGTGCTCGTGGTGGACAAGGAGACGGAGCCGACGCGGCAGTCCCGCGCGCAGGGTCTGCACGTGCGCAGCATCGAGGTCATGGACCAGCGCGGTCTGCTGGAGCGCTTTCTCTCGCTCGGAAAGCAGGTCACGGCCGGCGGCTTCTTCGCCGGGCTCAGCAAGACATGGCCGACGCGGCTGGACACGGCCCATTCGTACGTCCTCGCCATCCCTCAGCAGGTCACCGAGGGTCTGCTGGCCGAGCACGCCACCGAGGCCGGCGCCGAGATCCGGCGCGGCTGCGAGCTGGTCGGGCTGCGCCAGGACGACGAGGGGGTGACCGTCGAGCTGGCCGACGGTCAGGAGCTGCGCGCGCGCTTCGTCGTGGGCTGCGACGGCGGCCGCAGCACGGTGCGCAAGCTGCTCGGTGTCGGCTTCCCCGGTGAGCCCTCCAGGGTGGAGACGCTGCTGGGTGAGATGGAGCTGACCTCCTCGACCGAGGAGATGGCCGCCGTGGTGGCCGAGGTCCGCAAGACCCAGCAGCGGTTCGGCACCATGCCGCTCGGGGACGGGGTGTACCGGGTCGTGGTGCCCGCCGAGGGCGTGGCCGAGGACCGTACGACCGCGCCGACCCTGGACGAGTTCAAGGTGCAGCTGCGGGCGTTCGCCGGCACCGACTTCGGCGCGCACTCACCGCGCTGGCTCTCCCGCTTCGGCGACGCCACCCGGCAGGCCGAGCGCTACCGCGTCGACCGGGTGTTCCTGGCGGGCGACGCGGCGCACATCCACCCGCCGACCGGTGGACAGGGGCTCAACCTGGGTATCCAGGACGCCTTCAACCTCGGCTGGAAACTGGCCGCCGAGATCGCCGGCTGGGCCCCGGAGGGGCTGCTCGACAGCTACCACTCCGAGCGGCACCCGGTGGCCGCCGACGTGCTGGACAACACCCGCGCTCAGATCCAGTTGATGTCGACCGAGCCGGGTCCCCAGTCGGTGCGCCGTCTGCTGGCGGAACTCGTGGAGATCGAGGAGGTGGACCGGTATCTGATCGAGAAGATCACCGCGATCAAGGTCCGCTACGACTTCGGCGAGGGCCACGACCTGCTCGGGCGGCGGATGCGCGACCTGCGGCTGAAGCACGGACGCCTCTACGAGCGGATGCACGCCGGCCGCGGCCTCCTGCTCGACCAGACCGGCCGGCTCTCGGTGGCGGGCTGGGAGGACCGGGTCGACCACGTCGTCGACGTCAGCGATGAACTCGACGTACCCGCCGTCCTGCTGCGGCCCGACGGCCATGTGGCATGGGTCGGCGAGGACCAGGAGGAACTGCTCGGGCGGCTGCCCGAGTGGTTCGGCGCCGCGGCCGGCTGAGCACGCGGATGTGGCCCCTCGGCGTCCCGCTCGGTGAGCCCTCGCCCCGTCGCCGGCCCGCGCGGCGAGAAGAGGAGGTGCCGACGGACGAGGCCGGTGACGTGGGTGCGGGAGACGCCGCCGCTGTCACGCACCACCCCACCACGTGGGTCGCCCGGCACCCCGAGATCCCCGGCGACATCCCCGAGGGTCGCGCGCCGACGGGCGCTACCCGTCGGTGAGGGGATTGGGGAGCCGCGTCCAGAGGTCCCCGCCACCCTTCGGATCCAGCCGCATCAGCGTGAACGCCTTCGCCGGGAGCGGCTCCGTCCTCAGGGCGTGAAGGTCCGGGGTCGGCGGCAGGCCCTGGGCGGCGGCCTCCAGGATCGCACCGAGGGTCGGCGCGTCGCCGGCCAGCGGGCCGAGCGCGCCGCTTCCCGGGATCCGCCACCGCTCTGTGGGCCGCGGCCCGCGACGAGTTCGAACGAGGTGGCCGGCTGCGGGGCATCCCCGACGTCGACGACCTCCTCGATTCGCCGGCCGTCCCCGGCAAGGCCAGTCTGCTCTCCCGCTGGATCGACGCGGACGGCACCGAACCCTGCTACGTACCCGTGCCCAACCCGCTCACGGACCGGAACGGCTCCCGAGCCCGACGCGGTCGGGGTGCGGAGTACGCCGGGCTGCCGTCACACCCTGCCTCTCGCGCACGTCATCGCACCGACGGAAGCGACGAGGAGTGATGACCACCATGGACGACCACGAGTTTCTCGCCCGGCGGTTCGACGCACATGAGGATCGGCTGCGGTCCCTCGCGCTGCGGATGCTCGGATCGCACGGCGGGGCGGAGGAGGCGCTGCGCGAGGCGCGGGGCCGGCTCGACGAGGTCGAGAGGTGGCTGGAGATCGCTGTCGGGCGGGCGTGTGTGGGCAGGCTCCGGACGCGCTCGGAGGAGGGGTTCGGGCGGCGTGGGGCGACGCCGGAGCCGGAGGGGCCGAGGGGCGCGGAGGACGGCGTCGACTCCGTGTGGCTGGCACTCCTCGTCGTACTGGACTCGCTGGCGGCGGACGAGCGCCTGGCGTACGCCCTGCACGACCTGTTCGGTCTGCCGCTGCGCGAGGTCGCTCGGATCACCGGATGTACGCCCGGGGAGGCGGGGCGACTCGCCGGACGGGCGCGGCTCCGGGTCCGGGGCGCCGGCGGGGAGGGGCCGCAGGCCGAGCCGGAGCCCCGGCGCAGGGTGGTCGAGGTGTTCCTCGCGGCAGCTCGCGAGCGGGACGCGCGTGCCCTCGCCGCCGTTCTGGACCCCGATGTCGTGGCGTACTCCGAGAACGGCTCGGTCCACGGCGCGCCCGCCGTCGCCGAGGGAGCCGCCGCGTTCGCCCGGCTCGCCGGGGTGGCGAGACCGGCGCTGGTGAACGGAGCGCCGGGGGTCGTGGCTTTCAGGGAGGGGCGCCCGGTCCGCGCGGTGGCGTTCACGATCCGGGGCGAGCGGATCACGGTCCTCGACATCACGACGGACGAGGAACGGCTGCGGGGGCTCGACCTGGTCTTCCCGGAGTGGTGAGCGGGTGCTGACGCTGCCGGACGCGGACGAGGGCCTCTGGAGCGAGGAGCGCCGGGAACCGGTGGCGCAGCCCGCTTCCGTGGTCGCGATTCCGTGGGCTGGGCTACGCTCCGGTCCATGATCGTCAACGCTCGGACCAGTATCCGTGTCGCCCGCCCCTCGCGTGACCTCGCCGCCGCCGAGCGCTTCTACGTCGAGGGGCTCGGCCTCGACGTGCTCTGGAAGACCACGGAGCGGGTGTCCGGCAAGCACGATCTGGTGATGGTCGGCCCCGCCGACGGCACCTGGCACTTCGAGCTGACCCACGACCCGGAGAAGCCGCTGGAGCCGACGCCGACGGTCGACGACCTGTTCGTCGTCTATCTGGGCGCACCGGTCGAGGAGGCACAGGTGGCGCGGCTGCTCGCCGCGGGCGGGACGCGGGTCCCGGCGCACAACCCGTACTGGGACACGTTCGGCGTCACGGTCGCCGACCCCGACGGCTACCGGCTCGTCCTCTGCTCCCGCGCCTGGAGCAACTAGCGTCGACGTCCGGGCGGAGGGTGCGTCACCGAGCCGGACTCGGTGCTCGTCATGCGGGCCGTGCCGGTATGCCGGCGGCCGCTCCCCCCGCTGTCTTCCGGCTCGACCGGCCTCCTGTCTGCTTGACGGCCCGCAGCACCACGAACTTCGGGTCGCTCGCGACCAGTTCGCAGGAGCCGAAGATGCGGCGCAGTGTGACGTGGTAGCCGAGGTGGCGGTTGCCGACGACCCACAGCTCCCCGCCCGGCCGCAAGGCCCGCCGCGCATCGGTGAACATCCGGCGCGCGGTGCGGTCGGTGGTCGCCTGGTGGCTGTGGAACGGCGGATTGTTGAGCACGACGTCGACCGAGCCGGGCGCGAGGTCCGTCAGCCCGTCCCCGACCACGAACTCGGCCGTGCGGCCGGGCTCGGCGTGGGTACGGAAGTTCTCCTCGGCGGAGGCGACGGCCTGGTAGGACTCGTCGGCGAAGACCAGCTCGGCCTCGGGCTCGGTGAGCGCGACGGCCAGGCCGACGACTCCGTTTCCGCACCCCAGGTCGGCGACCCGGGCGCTGCCGAGGTCCTTCGGCAGGTGCTGGAGGAAGAAGCGTGTGCCGATGTCGAGGCGGTCGGCGCAGAAGATGCCGGCCTGGTTGGTGACGGTCCGCCCGGCGACGATCGCGGCGTCGGCGGGGAGTTCGTACCGGTACGGCCAGGGGTTGGCCGCCCGCCGGAGGCCCGGCTCCGGGGTGCAGAAGATCAGCCGGGCCTTCTTCGCGGCGAGTGAGGTGCGGGTGGGGCCGAGGATCTTCTCGAACAGCTGGAGCGTGGAGGTGTGGATGTCCTTGACCATGCCGGTCCCGACGATCACGGTCCCCTCGTGCACGGCGGGCGCGAGCCGGTGGAGCTGGTCCTCCAGGAGCGCGAGGCTCTTGGGGACGCGGACGAGCAGGACGTCGACGCGCTCGGGCGGCGGGTCCTGGGTGGTGAGCAGGGAGACCACGTCCGGCCCGGCTCCGGAACGGGCCAGGTTCTCCTCGGTGGCCCGGCGGCCGAGGTAGGAGTCGGAGATCTGCGTCAGGGCGGCGGGACGCCGTGCGGCGAGGGCGGTGGTCAGCGCGCCCCAGCGGTCGCCGACGACGGCGACCGCGCCGGACAGATCGGTGTCCGTCTCGGCCAGGTGCCGCAACAGGTACTCGTCGGACGCGTCCCAGGCTCGCAGGGAGTCGCGCGGGTCCTCGGGGAAGCGGGTGAGCGGAAACTCGCCCCATGACGTGGTCAAACGGTTCATCGTGGTCTCAGGCTAGCCGGTCGGCCGCCTCGACGATGCCGCCCCACAGCGCGGCGAGGAGCAGCTCGGGCGTCGAGGCGTCGGGGAAGCCGTCGTCGGTGGCGATCGCGGTCGTGACGGGGTCGGTCCCGGCCATCCGGCGCACGGTCTCCGACTCGGTCCCGGCCGCCTCGACGACGCTGCGCAGGAACAGGACGGTGGCCGCCGTCCGCCACACGGGCTCGGCGGTGAGCCGGGCACGGGCCGAGGCGGAGGGCCGTCCGGTGGCGGTGGCCCAGGGGGCGGCGGCCAGGAAGCGCACGGTGCCGACACCGGTGAACTCGGCGGCGGCCGCGCACATCGAGCAGGGCTCCTGGGTGGACCACAGCGTGTGGGTGGCGAGATCCCATTCCGTACGGGCCTGGGCGAGGGCGTTCATCTCGGCATGCGCGAGCGGGGTGCCCCGCAGGATCTCCGCACCCTCCGCCTCGGGGTCGTACGCGCGGTTGCGGCCCTCGGCGACGATCGTGCCGTCGGCGTCGGTGAGGACCGAGCCCACGGCGAGGCCGCCGGTACGCAGCGCACGGTGCGCGAGTTCGAGGCAGCGCCGGGGCGCGGGTGCGAGCGCGTGCCAGGCGGTTGCGAAGCCGGTGTCCCTGATCGTGGTCATGCCGGGATCCTAGGCACCGTCGCGGACGGTTCAGCCGACGGCCGCCTGGAGGTGCAGGTGCCACAGCCCGGGGCGGCCGGTGAGCGTGACCGTGGACAGCGGGCGGACGTCGACGTTCCAGAACGTGGCGGGCGGCGCCTTGAGCGCGTACACCAGCGCCGCCCGTACGACGGCGGGTTCGGCGACCGCCACGATGGAGCCGTCGTCGGCGGGCCGGGTGTCGAGCCATCCTCCTATGCGCGAGATGAAGGCGAGGAGGGTCTCGCCGCCGTGCGGGGCGGTCCGCGGATCGGCGAGCCAGGCGTCGACGGCGGCCGGTTCGAGTGCGGCGACCTCGGCGAGGGTGAGTCCGCGCCAGCGGCCCATGTCGCAGTCGCGCAGCGCGGGCTGGGCCAGCGGGGCGTAGCCGAGGGCCGTGCCGGTGGCGCGGCTGCGGGGCGTCGGGGAGCAGTAGCGCAGCTCGGCCGCGCCGAGCGGAACCAGCGTGTGTGCGGCGACCTGCACCTCGTACCAGCCGGCCTCGTCGAGCGGCCGGTCGTCGTCGAACCGCTCGGCGAGCAGCGAGGAGCTGCGTGCCGCGGCGACGAGCGTGACCCGAAGACCCATGGCCGCGATCGTGAGGCCGGAAGCCCGGCAGGTCAAGAGGGCATATGCACGGGCTATGACCGGGGCCGTGGGTGGGCGGGGCGGTCAGTGGCGTCCGAGTGCCATCCACTTGTCCGGGTTACGCAGGGACTCAAAGCCGACCTTCTCATACACACCGTGCGCGTCGTCCGTGGCGAGCAGGATTCGGCGCAGACCGTACGGCTCCATGTGGTCACGGACCGCCGTCACGAGGGCCGTGCCGAGCCCCGTACCGCGGGCAGGCCGGTCGACGTAGACGTCACAGAGCCAGGCGAAGGTGGCGTGATCGGTGACGACCCGGGCGTATGCGGCGATCTCGCCCGTCTCGCGGTGGTAGGCCGCGAAGTTGAGGGAGCCGTCGATGGCCCGGTCCTGGGTGTCGCGGGGGCGGCCGAGTGCCCAGTAGGCGTCGGTGGAGAGCCAGTGGTGGATCCGGGCCCGGTCGAGCCGCCCGGGGTCGGTGGAGATCTCGTACGCGCTGTGCGTGAGGGCCGGTGAGGTGGTCGGGTCGGTCATGGAGGACAGGCTTCCAGTTCGTCGCGGCGACTGTCACTCGATTTCGGGCGCCCGCCGCATGGGGTCAGCTCGTGGACGGTCCGCCCCCTCACGGCGTCAGCTCGTGGACGGTCCGCCCGTCTCACGGCGTGAGTTCGTCCACCGCCGTCCGCAGCCGCCGTACGCCCTCGGCGATCTCCGCGGGTCCCGCCACGCCCGCGAAGCTCAGGCGGATGTGACCGGCGGGGGGTTCGGCGCAGAAGTAGGGGCGGCCGGGGGCGACGGCGACGCCCGAGCGGAGGGCGGCGGCGACGAGGGCGGATTCGGGGAGGGTTTCGGGGAGCCGGAGCCAGAGCTGGTAGCCGCCGAAGGGGATGTGAGGCAGCGCCAGATCGGGGAGGTGGAGCGTGAGGGCCGCGGCCATGGTGTCGCGACGGTTCCTCAACTCCTGTGAGACGGTGCGCAGATGACGGCTCCATGCGGGCGAGCCGACGAGTTCCAGGGCTGCCTCCTGGAGCGGGCGGGCGACGAAGAAGCTGTCGACGACCTGGATGGCGCGCAGCCGTTCCAGCACGGGGCCCCGTGCGGTGAGTGCGCCGACGCGCAGGCTCGGCGAGGTGGGCTTGGTCAGGGAGCAGACGTGGACGACGACGCCGTCGGGGTCCTCGGCGGCGAGGGGCGCGGGCAGCGGGCCGGCGTCCTCGTGGACCAGTCGGCGGGCGAAGTCGTCCTCGATGACGAAGGCGCCGGCCGCGCGGGCGATCCGGACGACGTCGCGCCGGCGCTCGGTGGCGAGGACGGCGCCGGTCGGGTTCTGGAAGAGCGGCTGACTGACGAAGACCCGGGCTCCGGTGGCCCTGAAGGCGGCTTCCAGCAGGTCGGGGCGGACGCCGTCGGCGTCGGCCGGGACGGGGACGGGACGCAGGCCCGCGGCGCGGGCGATGGCCAGCATCCCGGGGTAGGTCGGCGACTCGACGAGGACGTGGGTACCGGGCGGGGCGAGGGCCCGCAGGGCGGTGGTGATGGCGGACTGGCCGCCCGCGGTGATGAGGACGTCGGCTGCCGTGACGGTGCCGCCGATCTCGCGCGCGAACCACTCGCGCAGTTCGGGCAGGCCGTCGGTGGGCGGCCGGCCCCAGGCGCCGGGGCGGCGGCCCGCACGGGCCAGAGCGGCGGCCATGGCACGTTCGGGCTGGAGCGAGGGGTGCAGATAGCCGCCGTTGAACTCGACGACCCCGGGCGGCGGCGCCGACAGCGTCACGAGCACTCCGGAGGCGTCGACGGCCCGGGGGACCAGTTCGGTCGCGGTGTCGGCGCTGAGCGCCACCTCCTGCCAGGAGGTGTCCCCCACGACGGGCGTCCGTGTGCGGGGCTCGGCCCGGAACGCCCCGGCTCCCGGCCGGGTGACGACGAGGCCCTCGGCGGCCAGCTGGGCAAGGGCCCTGGTGACGGTCACCGGGGAGACGCGATAGCGCTCGACGAGGGCACGGCTCGACGGCAGCTTTCCTCCGGGTGAGTAGCGGTTGAGTTCCGCTCTCAATGAGTTGGCCAGTTCAGCGACACTGCTACGCTCGTGCATGACAGCACAGAATAGCGCTACTCCCACTATGGCGATAGCGGTCGGCAGCACCACCGCCTCCCCGCAGACCCGCGGCACACTCCTCGCCGCGCTGGGCGTGGTCTCGTTCTCGCTCACCTTCCCCTCCACCGCCTGGGGCCTGGAGAGCTTCGGCCCCTGGTCCCTGGTGGCCCTGCGCTCGACGCTCGCCGCGCTCGTCGCCGGCGCGTTCCTGCTCGCGATGAGGGTCCCGCTGCCCGAGCGCCGCCACTGGGCGGGGCTCGCCGTCGTCGCCGGTGGTGTCGTGATCGGCTTCCCGCTCCTGACCACCCTGGCCCTGCAGACCTCGACGACCTCGCACGCCGCCGTGGTCGTGGGCCTGCTGCCCCTCACCACCGCCGCCTTCGCCGCGATCCGCACGGGCCGCCGCCCGTCGCGGACGTTCTGGATCGCGGCCCTCGCCGGCGCGGCGGTGGTCATCGCCTTCACGGTCCAGCAGAGCGGCGGAGCCCTGTCCACGGGCGATCTGTACCTCTTCGGCGCGCTTCTGGTCTGCGCGGCCGGATACACCGAGGGCGGCAGGCTCGCCCGGCTCATGCCGGGCTGGCAGGTCATCGGCTGGGCGCTGATCCTCTGCCTGCCCCTGATGGTCGTCGGCTCGGCCGTCGCGCTCTCCGTCGAGCCCGTCCGACTGGGCGCCCACGGCGTCATCGGGCTGGTCTGGGTCGCGGCCGGCTCCACCTTCTTCGGCATGTACGTCTGGTACGGGGGCATGGCGGCGATCGGCATCCCCAAGGCGAGCCAGCTCCAGCTGGCTCAGCCGCTGCTGACCCTCGTCTGGTCGGTCTCGCTGCTCGGCGAGTCCCTGCCCCTCGCCGCGCCGCTCGCCGCCGTAGCGGTCCTGGTGTGCATCGCGGTGACCCAGCGCACGAAGAGCTGAACGCGCGCACGGAGGTGATGCGGGTCACAATGGCGGACGTAGACTCCGAAGTAGGGCAGGCACGGCCGCGAGGAGGTCACCCGATGCAAGCGACAGTGGGCGACAAACTGCTGGTGCACGGCCGGACCGTCGGTCAGCACGACCGTACGGCCGAGGTCCTTCAGGTGCTGGGAGAGAACGGCACCCCTCCGTACCGGGTGCGTTTCGACGACGACGGCCACGAGGCCCTGATGGCACCGGGCCCCGACACCGTCGTGCGTCACCACGAGAAGACGTGAGGCGAATCGACTAGCGCGGCGGGAGGACCGCGGTCGGGTAGTGATCCGCCACGACGGCGGCCATCGCCCCGATCCGGTCCGACGTGACCTGCGACGCCGAGAAGAAGCAGTGCCCGCCCACTCCCGCGTAGTCGTCGGCGAGCGTCAGATGGCGGGAGAGCTCCTGCGGATCCTGCCAAGCGGTCGTCTGCGTGGGGTCGCCGCACTTGTAGAGCGCCTCGCCGAGGTAGAGATCGACGCCGGTGCCCCGCACCACCCCGTCCCACCAGGGCACCAGCGTGGCGTAGTCGGCGGTGGCGAAACCGATGTTCCAGTACAGCTGCGGGATCACGTAGTCGATCCACCCCTCCCTGATCCACTTCCTGGAGTCGGCGTAGAGGTCGTCGTAGCTCTGGAACCCCATCGGGGTGTCCGAACCCGCCGGGTCGGTGGAGACGTTGCGCCAGATCCCGAAGGGGCTGATGCCGAAGATCTGCTGCGCGTCGATCTCCTTGATCCGGGCGGCCGTCTCGGAGACCAGGAGGTCGACGTTGTTCCGCCGCCAGGCCGCCCGGCTCGCGAAGTCTCCGCCGTACTGCTCGTAGGCGTCGTCGTCGTCGAAGACCTCACCTGCGACCGGGTACGGGTAGAAGTAGTCGTCCCAGTGCACGGCGTCGATGTCGTACCGGCGGACGGCGTCGAGCATCGCGTCCTGGACGAAGCGGCGGACCTCGGGCAGCCCGGGGTTGTAGTAGAGCCTCCCGCCGTACGTCACGACCCACCGCGGGTTGCGCCGGGCCGGGTGGGTGGTGGTCAGCCGACCGAGATCCGTGTGATTCGCCACGCGGTACGGGTTGAACCAGGCGTGCAGCTCGAGCCCTCGCTTGTGAGCCTCATCGACGGCCGTCCCCAGCGGGTCCCAGCCCGGATCGCGGCCCTGCACTCCGGTGAGGCACTCCGCCCACGGCTCGTGCGGTGAGGGCCACAGGGCGTCGGCGCTCGGCCGCACCTGGAGGATCACGGAGTTCAGTCGGCGCTCGACGGCCATGTCGAGGTGGGCTCGGAGTTCGGCTCGCTGACGGTCAGGGGTGAGGCCCGGGCTGGAGGGCCAGTCGACGTTGGAGATCGTCGCCACCCACATGCCGCGGAACTCGCTCGCCGCCTTCCGCTTTTTTCGTACCGACGCGGACATGTCGGCACGTTCCACGCCTGAGGCGCCCGCCACATCCGCGGCGCCGGCGACGGAAAGCGCCGCCAGAGCGGTGCCCGCCACGAACCCTCTTCTACCGATCGATCCCATATGTCACCCCTCAGGTGTTGGATACGTCACACGCATGAGCAGATCATGCCCGCCCCGGACGATCGATCATCGGTTAATGAGCGGTAACGTCGTGGGGTCGAGGCGGACGCACCGGAATCACACGGGGCCCGCCGCCAGAGAAGAGCGAAAGGCACGAGGTGACGGACTCCATGGCCGACATTGAGCGCGTCGGAGTGGTGGGCTGCGGCCAGATGGGCGCAGGCATCGCGGAGGTGTGTGCCCGCAGCGGCCTCGAGGTGAAGGTCGCCGAGACCACCGGCGAAGCGCTGGAGATCGGTCGCACGCGGCTCTACAACTCGCTCGCGAAGGCCGCCGAACGCGGCAAGATCAGCGAGGAGGAGCGCGACGCGACGCTGGCGCGACTCAGCTTCACCACCGACCTCGGCGAGTTCGCCGACCGCGACCTCGTCATCGAGGCTGTCGTCGAGAACGAGCAGGTCAAGACCGAGATCTTCCAGGTGCTCGACCAGGTGGTGACCCGGCAGGACGCGATCCTCGCCTCCAACACCTCCTCGATCCCGCTGGTGAAGCTGGCGGTGGCGACCTCGCGTCCCGACCAGGTCATCGGCATCCACTTCTTCAACCCGGCCCCGGTGCAGAAGCTCGTCGAGCTGATCCCGGCCCTCACCACCTCCGAGGGCACGATCAGCCGTGCGCAGGTCTTCGCCGAGAAGGTGCTCGGCAAGCACGCCATCCGCGCCCAGGACCGGTCCGGCTTCGTGGTCAACGCGCTGCTCGTCCCGTACCTGCTCTCCGCGATCCGGATGTTCGAGTCCGGCATCGCGAGCCGCGAGGACATCGACAACGGCATGGAGTTCGGCTGCGCCCACCCGATGGGTCCGCTGAAGCTCGCCGACCTGATCGGCCTGGACACCATCGTGTCGATCGCCGACTCGATGTACACCGAGTACAAGGAGCCGCTGTACGCCGCTCCCCCGCTGCTCCAGCGGATGGTGGACGCGGGCCGGCTCGGCCGCAAGACCGGCTCGGGTTTCTACCCGTACCCCTGAGCCCCGTGATCACCGAACGGCCCGTACACCCGCACAGGTACGGGCCGTTCGGTGTTCCTCCTCCGCACTGTCGGCCGAGCCGGTGCGGTCAGCCGAGCCGAAGATGGTGCAGCATCAGCAGCCCGGCCACCATGTTGGCCGCCGGGATCTCACCCCGCGCGATCATGTCGGGGACCAGTTTGAGCGGTATCCACTCACGCCGCGAGGACTCGAAATCGTCCTCGGGCGGGCCGATGTACGTGGCCTCCTCGGTCCAGTAGAGGTGGTGCCGGGCGTCGGTGAGGCCGTTGGACGGCTCGACGGTGAGGAGATGGCGCAGAGCCCCCGGGCGCCAGCCCGTCTCCTCCTCCATCTCACGGGCCGCGGCCGTCTCCAGCTCCTCGCCGTCCTCGACGACACCGGCGGCCAGCTCCCAGCCCCAGCTGTCGGTGATGAAGCGGTGCCGCCAGAGCATGAGGACTTCGTTGGACTCGTTGACGGCGGTCGCGACGGCGACCGGGCGGAGCCGGATCAGATAGTGGTCGAGGTGGCGGCCGTCCGGGAGTTCGACGTCCGCGAGGTTCACCCGGAACCAGCGGTTCTCATAGACAGGTTGTTCGCTCAGTTTCGTCCACTGCACGTTTCTGCCACCTTCCGATTGGTCGGTGGCAATATGGCAGCAGTCCGGGACTCACAGGGGAACGCGCAGCGCTCCGTCGATGAGTTCGGCCGCATCGCGCGCATCCCCGCACTCGCTCGCCAGCAGGTGCTCCCGTACGATCCGCAGCCGGTCACGCAGCCGCTGGGACTCCATACCGCGCGCCCGCTCGGTCATCTCGACGGCCGTCCGCGCCGCCTCGTCGGCCTCGCCCTGCCGCAGCTCGATCTGGCACAGCATCGCCAACCGGTGCACCCTGCCCCGGTCGTGCGCCGGCGTCTCCACGGCCGCCCGCGCATGCTCCCGCGCCCCCGCAAGATCACCCAGACTGAGCAGCGCCTCGGCGACCTGCACATTGACGAGCCCAGGCTGCACATAGCCCGTCTCGGCCGGCTCGTGCCCGGGACAGATCCGCTCCGCCTCCGACTCCGCCCGTCTGATGCAGGCCAACGCGGCCGCCCCGTCGTCGAGATGGGCGTACGCCTTCGCCTGCATCGCGGAGAGATCGGCAGCGAGCGCCGGAGTGATCTGCCCGCCGGCCGCGCGGAGCGCCGCCTCGGCGAACGCCACCGCCTGCCGGTACTCCCCCATGAACAGCGACTGGTTGACGAGCAGCGCGATCACATACGCGCCGAGGCCGCGGTCCCCGCTCGCCTTCGCGAGCCGCAGCGCCTGATGGAAGTAGCGCTGCGCCAGTCCGTGCGCGTCGGAGTCGTAGGCACAGATGCCCGCCACCGCCACCAGACCGCCCGTCGCGCGGTGCAGCTGGCGGCCCAGACCGTCGCTGTACGCGCCCCGAAGCAGCGGCGCGGTCTCGGTGTTGAGGAAGCCCACGATCCGCACCCGGGTCGCGATGCCGCCGGCCTTGCGATACATCTGCTCGTAGTGCGCCCGGGCGGAGCGGAGCATCGTGATGTCGGCCATCGACACCCGGGTCCGGCCGTCGCGGGACACGTCGGAGTCCTCCGGCGGGTTCTCCCACTCCCAGACCGGCATCACCGCCGGGGTGCCCGTGACGGCCTGCGCACCGAGTATGTGCGGCCGCTGCTGCTCGTCGGAGCGCCAGAGCGCGGTGGCCCGCTCGACGAACCCCGAGAGCGGCGAACCGTGGGCGAGGGAGCCGCCGCCCGGCACGCCCAGGCCGATGTCGTCGAGGGTGACCGCCCGGTGCAGCCGCGCGGCCAACACCTCGCAGATCAGGTCGGGGACCTGCCCACGAGGCCGCTGGCCCTTCAACCAGCGGGCGACGGCCGTGTGCTCGTACCGCAGGGCGAGGCCCCGGGAACGGCCCGCCTGGTTCACATGGGCGGCCAGTCCGGCGTGGGAGATGCCCGCCTCGTCGAGCAGGGCGTCGAGCAGGGTGTTGGGCTGCATGGGCCCCTCCGAGTGGCTCGGTCCGCAGGCACGCTCAGCGTAGCCGCGGGTGGTTTCGCACGGGGTGTGAATGAAGTGCCCGTTTTTCCGGTCCGTGCACTCTGCCGCGGCCGCGCCCGGGCCGGTTGACTGAGCGCCTCGCCGAAAGGCGACCGGGCCGCCGGCTCCCCCTCGTACAGTGCGGCGGCCCCTCCGCGCCACCCGCCCTGCCGATCTGCCCGACACTCCGTGGCAGTGCGGGTGGCGCCGGCCTCAAGTCCCATCGCTCACTAGTGAGGGGAGGGCGCAGGTCGGGTACGGCGCAGCCCGGGTTCGGCGGGCTGCGCCGGAACCCGCATCCGGTCGTTGCGGACGACCAACAGGGCGACGTCGTCGGCGAGTCGGCCGCGGGTGTGACGCAGGAGCGCGGTGTGCACCCGCTGGACGAGAGCGGCGGGCGAGACGGACGCGTCGCGGGCGGCCTCGGCCAGCACCGCTTCGAGGGCGAAGAAGCGGCCGGCCCCGTCGCGGGCGTCCTCGGCTCCGTCGGTGTGCAGGAAGAGCGCCTCGCCCGGCAGGAGCCGGGCGCAGCGGTACGCGGAGAGGCCGGCCGGCAGCGGGAAGGCACCGAGCGGCGGCAGCGGGTCGCCGACGGGCACGGGCTCCACCCGGTGTCCGATGCGGTACGGGCCGGGGTGACCGCAGTTGAGCGCGTACACCTCCCCGTCCGGGCGGATCTCCAGGAGCAGCACGGTGACGAACTCCTCGGCCGCGGGATGCTCCGGCTCACGTCCGGCACAGGCCGCCGGGTGTTCGTCGCGGGCCCGCTCGCGCAGATGCCTCGCGAGTGCCCGGTCGAGCCGGCGCAGGACGCCGCCGAGTTCGGGCTCGTCGTGGGCGGCCTCCCGGAAGCTGCCGAGCACGGCGACCACGGCACCGAGGGCCGCGAGTCCATGCCCCCGGACGTCCCCGATGACGATCCGTACCCCGTAGGGCGTGGCGACCGCCTCGTACAGATCCCCGCCGACGGACGCGCCCCGAGAGGCGGAGAGCTGGCCGGCGGCGACGGACAGACCGTCGAGCCGGGGCGCCGGAGGGCGCAGCAGCACGCGCTGGGTGGCGTGCGCGATGGCCCGCATCCGCTCCAGCTCGCGCGAGAGTCCGCGGCGGATGCCGAGGATCAGTCCGGTGCCGACGGTGAAGAAGACCACGCTCGTCGCGATGCGCATGGGCAGGCCCGGTTGCTGGGCCAGAGGACAGCCGAGTTTCCAGCTCACGGCAACGGCACCCCAGAGGGTGGGAAGGGCGAGTGGTCCCAGCCGGCGCAGCCGGGAGTCGTAGGAGAGCAACGTCCTGGTACGGATCATGCACGGCCCTTCCTGAGGCCCTGCAGCGCCCGAAGGCCCTGCGGCGCACAGGCCCGCCCCTGTGGCCGCGTCGATTCTGCCGACCGCGCGGCGCACGGGGGAACAGCGGCCGGACATCTCACCCAAAGGAGTGAGAGCCACCGGCGCGCCGTGGCGCGCCACCCGTCCGCCACCCGCACAGGAGGCGCAGTCCCGCACGGATGCGCCCCCTGGGCCTCAGGTCGTCGTGCGGCTCACGATGTCGACGACCCGTCGGCAGAGCCGCTCCGCCCCGGTCAGGTCGCCGCGCAGACGCAGGACGGCGCCCAGCGCGTTCAGCGGTGGAGCGAGACGCGTGTCGTCGGGGCCGTAGGCGCTTTCGTAGAGGAGCACCGCGTGCCGCAGGGCCTCCTCCGCCTCGGCTGGTCGGCCCAGTGCTTCGAGCAGGATGCCCAGGGCCGACGCCGCGTCGGCCGCGTCGGCCGAGGCGGGACCGGCCGTGCCCCGCGCGATCCGGAGGGCCGCCCGCAGCGCGCGCTCGGCCTCCGCGTAGCGGCCGCCGGCCCGGTGCCACCGCGCCCGCGCCAGGTGCTCGCGCACCTGGCGCCGGGGTGTCGTCGTATCCGTCGTCGTATCCACGAAGCACCCCTAGGCGAGGACCTTCGCCTTCGGCCGGTCGTGCACGGCGCTTCCCGCGAGGTGGCGGACGACGTACTCCGCGTCCCGGCCGGCGCCTCCGATCAGCATCGACGCGAAGGCGTACTGGAAGGCCAGGCCGACGAAGTACAGCCCGGGCGACGAAGGCACCACGCCCCGCTCCTCGCGCGGCCAGCCGTCGTCGTCCGTGACCGGGATGTCGATCCAGGAGAAGTCCTGCCGGAAGCCGGTGCACCAGACGACGTTGGCGACATCGAGCACCCGGCCCCCGTCGAGGACCGGCAGCCCGTCGCGCACGCCGGCGGTCCGTTCCGGGACCATCTCGACGCCGACGCGGGCCAGGTCGGCCCGCTTGATCCGGATCAGCGGCCCGCCATGGGCTCTGACCTCGGGACGGATCTTGCGGCCGACAGGGGTCCGGAGAGTCAGCAGGTGCTGCGCCAGGAACCACAGGACCGGGAAGATCACGTGCGCCGGCCTGCCCTCGATGTCGAACGGGATCTCGCCGTGGATCGGCCCGCTGAGCACGGTCGGATGGCCCGCCGAACCCACCTCGTGGGCGACGTCCCCGCCGGAGTGCGAGGCTCCGACCACGAGCACGCCGCCGGGCCGCAGCTGAGCGGGGTTCTTGTAGGCACTGGAGTGCAGCTGTGTGATGCGCGGGTCGAGCGCGTCGGCGAACGCCGGGACGTACGGGGTCCGGCCGAAGGTGCCGGAGGCGACGACGACGTTGTCGCACACATAGGCCGTCGTGTCGGTCTCCACGACGTACCGGTCGTCCTCCCGGGCCACCCGCCGTACGCGCTGCCCGTTGCGCACGGGCAGCCCGAAGGTGGCGGCGTAGGTCTCCAGGAAGTCGGCCATCTGGTCCTTGGTGGGGAACGACGTCGGCGGCGCGGGGAAGCGCATCCCGGGCAGCGAGGCGGCGCGCGCCGGACTGAACAGGCGCAGGGAGTCCCAGTGGCACCGCCAGTTGTCGCCGATGCGGTCGTTGCCGTCGAGGACGACGAACGGCAGGCCGCGCCGGGCGAGGTGGTATCCGGTCGCGAGACCCGCCTGACCGGCGCCGATCACGACCGTCTCGATGTGTTCAGCCCTGTCGGTGAGGTTCATCGTCGGCCTCCTCGGTCGTTCCTTGTGTTCGACACTAGGAGCGTGGAAGCGATGACCGCTTCGGGAGAACGCCCCAACCGTGCGGCTCGACGGCGATGGGTCATTCTGTCCAATGTGCCGGTGCCCGAGGCCCATCTGATCGGCCTCGGGATCGCCGCGTGCCTACGGCGCGGGCACCCCTGGACACTGCCGGGGCCGCGGTCCGCGCACCGTCTCGTGGGCCTGCCGCTGATCGCCGCGGGTGTGTGCCACATCGCCCGCTCGGTGCGGGCCGCACGCCGGGTCCACCTCGCGGATCCGGACCGTCTGGTGATGACGGGGCCGTACGCGGCCGGCCGGAACCCCATGTACGTGGGCTGGGCGCTGCTGCACGTCGGCGCGGCGGTCGCCGGCGGCTCGGGCTGGGCTCTGGCGTCGTTCCTGCCCGTCGCCGCGTGCATGCACGGCGAGGTGCTGCGCGAGGAACGAGCCCTCACGGACGCGTTCGGTGAGGAGTACCGGCGCTATCGGGCCACTGTGCCCCGCTATCTGCCGCGTCCTGGCCACCGTGCCGCGCGCTGACCAGGCCGTGTTCGTAGGCGTACGCCGTGGCCGCAGACCGGGAGGAGAGCCCGAGCTTGCCGAAGATGTTGCTCAGGTGCCGGGCCACCGTCTTCTCGCTGAGGACCAGTTCGGCGGCGATCGCATGGTTGGTCCTGCCGGTGGCGACGAGTCGCAGGACCTCGATCTCGCGGGGGCTGAGCCCGGTGTCGGCGGCCGGCCTGTCACCGGCGGGCGGGTCGAGCCGGGTCAGGTCGGGGGCCGCACCGAGCTGCCGGAACGCCTGACGCGCCGCGTCGAGTTCCAGCCGGGCGGTCTCGGCGTCGCCGAGCCGCTGCCGTGCACGGCCCACCAGGACGCGAGACCGGGCCCGGTCGTACGGAGCGTCGAGCTTCCCCCAGGTCCGGCACGCGTCGAGCAGGGTGTCGAGCGCGGGCTGGGCGTCGCCCTCCGCCAGGAGTACGGCCCCGCGGGCATGCGCGGCGACGGCGGACAGCAGCGGGGCGCCGATGTCGGCGGCGATCTGCGACAGCTCGTCCGCCGCGCCGCGGGCCGCGGCCACGTCGTCGGCGGCCAGCACGATCTCCACGTACGCGGCCAGTACCTTCGCCCGGCCGAGCCGGTCCTGCGTCTCGTCCGCCGCCCCCCGGATCGCCGCGACGGCCGCGTCGACCCGGCCCTGGGCCAGCCACAGGAGTGCGAGTCCGGGCTGCGCGGGGTGCCCGCACCGGTCCGCCCGGCGGTAGCCCTCCTCCGACTTCGTGAACGCACCGCGTACCCGGTGCAGCTCCGCCTGCTGGTAGAGGGCCATGCCCAAAGCGGGGTGGCCCGGCGGCTCGGAGAGCCGGTCGCATGCCCGCCGCGCCTCGTCCAGCGCGTCGGGCCATGAACCGCGGGTCTGGAGCACCTGGGAGCGGTGGACCAGGCACTGGCCGCGGTACGGCACGAGATCCGGCTGTGAGGCGCACCAGTCGGACAGCGCCGCCGTCCACTCCTGCGCGCGGCGCAGGTCGAACATCTCCTGGCAGGCCTCGATGACGCTGCAGTAGACGATGCCGGTCACGAGCGGCGACAGCTCGCCCGAGGTGACCGCGACCATGCTCTCGTCGAGGAGCGTCACACCGGCGGCGATCTCTCCCCCGGCGATCAGCGCCCGGCCCTGGCCGTGCCGCGCGAGGGCCACCAGCTCCGGGTCCGCGAAGCGTTCGCCGATCTCGACGACCTTGGTGAAGACGGCGTGCGCCGCCCCGGCATCGCCCTCGTAGACGAGCCGCACGCCGGAGGGGAACAGCACATAGCCCTGCTCCACACAGTCGAGTCGCCCGTCGTCGATCAGCCGCTGCCCCCGGGCGAGCCAGCCGCCGCCCCGGGCCACCTCGCCCTTCAGGATGAGCGGCATCGCCATCCAGAAGGCGCACCGCACCGCTCGCGCCGGCAGGCCCAGCCGCAGGTACGCGTGGTGCGCCCGCTCGGTCGCCGCGCCGCTCTCCGCGTCGTGTCCGACCAGATAGGCGGCGGTGGCCAGCCGTACGAGGTCGTCGGGCCCGAGCGGCTCCTCCCGGTCGGCGTGCGACAACCAGGTGTAGGCGTCCAGCCACGCCTGGCGACCGAAGGCGTCCCGAGCCTGTTCGAGTTCCGCAGCCACGTCCATGGCGCCTCCTCCCCCATTGCACCTCGCGATCGCGGGCTTGTCAGGCCGGGGGACCCCGGGACCTCCGGAGGCGCGTCGAGGGAGAACGCGGAAGGGGCCGGCCCGGTGTTCACCC
>NZ_JBHTTQ010000105.1:0-24424 GCF_042794475.1 Streptomyces sp. NPDC056527 | reverse complement strand
CGCCTGGACCCCCGTCCCGGGCGTGGCGCGCGCTCGCGCGGAGCCGCAACGGGCCCTACCGGAGCAGGAACTCCGTCGCCGCCCGTGCTCCGGCGTCACTGCGGCTCTGTGTGGAGTGACCCGCGCCCTTGAGGACGACCAGTTCGGCGCGGGGAGTCACCGCGGCCACCTCGCGGGCCCACTTCACAGGGGTGGACAGGTCCCGGTCCCCCGCCAGGAGCAGGACCGGCATGGTCAGCGTCCGCCCGGGCGCCGCCCGGTTGGGGCGGGAGGCCGGCCAGGGGAGGCAGGTCTGCGGGATGCCCTGTCCGCCCGCCGTCTCCCGTTCGAACGGCCAGACGTCCTTCGGCCTGATGCGCTGCACGGCCCGCTCCAGGGCGCGCTCCCGGCCCGCGACGGGTGCGGCGGCGTCACCCCAGGGCCAACGCGAGTCCGCGCAGAGCGTGGCGGCGTGCAGACCGGAGCTGAACTCGGCCGGGGGCTCCTCGGACGGTTCGGAGAAGCCGGCGACGAGCGCGTCGAGCCGCGCGCGGTCGCCGGCCGCGGAGGCATGGAGGGCGTCGAGAATGCCGAAGCGCGGGTCCTCGAGCCTCGGGTCGATGATGCTGGCGATGACCAGCAGGTTGAAGACGCCGACTCCGTTGCCGTCGCGGCGCACCACCTTCGCCAGGTCACGCGCCGGGTCGAAACCGCAGCGCTGTTCGCGGCAGGCGGCACGGAGCACCTGCGCGGAGTGGCCGAGCGAGTCCTCGTACAGCACTCCGCCGCCGTCGAGCGGAACGACGGAGTCCAGGACGAGTCGGCGCACCCGCTGGGGGTGGGTGAGGGCGTACTGGGCGCCGGTGAACGTCCCGTACGACACCCCGTCGACCGTCCAGGACGGCACGTGCAGGGCGCGACGCAGGTCCTCCAGGTCGGCCACCGTATCGGCGGTGGTGTAGAAGTTCCGGTTCCGGCCGAGGCTCGTGGCGCAGGCGGTGACGGCTCCGCGGGTCGGGGCGACGGTGTCGCTGCTGCCGACCTCCTTCTGGAGCGCGGGGCAGTCGACGGCCGCCTCACCGGTCCCCCGCTGGTCGATCATGACCAGCCGGTACTCGGCAAGCGCCTCGGGAAGGCGGGAGCGGATCCTCGCGACGAACGGGACGCCCGGTTGGCCGGGACCTCCGGTGAGGAAGAGGAGCGTCCCGCGCGGTGCGTCGGCCTTGCCGAGGACGGCGGTCCGGAGCTTCAGGGTGCCCGGGACGGCCCCGCCGCGGTCCAGGGGCACGGTCAGGTCGGCGCAGGTCACATCGGGCTGCCCCGGGCAGGGCCGGTGGCCGGTGAGCCCGGGTGCGTCCGGGGCCGGCGCGGCCGTGGACGAGGCGCCGGCGGCGCTGCCCGGGGCGGAGCCGACGCACGCGGCGGCCGTCAGGACGGCCGCCATGGTCATGCCCGCTCTGGCCAGAAAGGTCATCGTCGTTCCCCCGCTCGGAAGACGTCGTGCCGCCACCTCGCGGCACGGGCCGGGATTCCGGCCGGGGCCATCCTGCGGGCCGCGTCCCCCGGGGGCGTTGAACATTCATGCGCGATCCGTGAGAAGGCTCCGTACGGCGCTGGGCGCGTGGCCCGTCTGGCTGCGGCACATGCGGGTCAGATGGGCCTGGTCGGCGAATCCGTAGGCGTACGAGAGGGTCCGCAGGCTGTCCTCGCCCTCCTCCAGGGCATGCAGGACACCACGGACGCGCAGTTGGTTGCGATAGCGGGTGAGGGTCGTTCCGGTGACCGCGTGGAAGACGCGGCTCAGATGGTGCGGCGAGACGCCGACGGCGCGGGCCAGCTCCTCCAGGGAGAGCCGGAGCGCCGGGGTGCCGCCGGCGAGGGCGGCGCAGGTGTCGCGGACCAGATCGCCGTGCACGCGCGCGGTGGAGGGGCGGGCGGTGGTGTCGCCGCGCCAGTGGCCGGCGGAGGTGGCGACCAGATCGAGTAATCGGTGGAGCCGTTCGGCCAGTTCGAAGGGGTCGGCGCCGCGCCGGGCGGCGGCCAGGAGGGCCCGGTGGTGCAGGTCGGCGGCGCCGGAGACGGTGAACCTGCGGGTGCCGGGGCGGCCGTCGAAGCGGTCCGCGAAGAGCTGCTCGCCGATACGGATGTCCGTGGAGCGGTCACCCGCGCCCAGCGGATGGGCCACCCGTTGTTCGTCGCCCGGGCGGGTCAGATATCCGCCGGTGGAATCGACGAAGAACTCCTCGCCCGAGATCCGTCGCAGATACCCGCCGGAACGGGTGAGGACCACGGTGTACCCGTCCTCGTACCCGGGCCCGACGAACGCCGTCCGGTCCTCGCAGCAGAGGATGTCGTGGACGGTGATCCCGGCGGTCTCGATCCTTCGGCAGAGCGCTCCGCGCCGCTCGCGCACGATCTCGTCGCGGAGCAACTCCTCGATGCCGCGGACGTCCTTGTCCATCGACGTCCCCGTTCAGCGGGACATCGGGCGAGCCCTGACCCAGGTGCCGTCGTCCGTCAGATAGGCGTCCACCTCGAGCCCCGCCTCACCCAGATACCGCTCGAACTCCTCCTTGCTCAGGGGCCGTGAGCGGAAGGTCTGGGTCCAGCGCAGATCCGGGAAGAGGTACTCGGCGACGACCGAGTTGACGCCGTCGCCGACCGGGTCCGCCGACACGATCCGTACCGTGCAGCCGCCCGGGTCCTCGCGCTCCCGCGGCACCTCCTGGTGCCAGCGTTCGCCCTCGCGCTGGATCAGGACGTGGCCGTCGTCCCGGACATGACGTCTGCATGCCTCAAGAAAGCTCTGCCTGGTGTCGTGCTCGGCGGTGTGCACCAGGAACGACGCCAGCATCACGACGTCGAACCGCCGGTCCAGGCGCAGCGATTCGATCGGGCTCCGCACCGTCTGCGCACCGGGCACGCGCTCGCGGACCGCGTCGATCATCTCGGCGGACTCGTCCACCGCCGTCACGGCGAAGCCCCGCTCGACCAGAGGGCCCGTCACCCGTCCCGCTCCGCAGCCCAGTTCGAGCAGCGAGGCCCCGGTCGGCACGGCGGCCTCGATCACGTCGGGCTCCCTACCAACCCCGAGACGCCGGTAGACCTCCACGGCGCATCCGTCCGGGGTGATGGCTCCGGGCCCTGTCCCTTGGTGTCCCTCACGCATCCGTCCGCTCATGCCCCGGAGAACGACGGGGGACGTGCGGCCGTTCCCGACGCCGGGCCCGTTCACCCTTCCGCTGCGGGGGTAGACCTTCAGTAGGGCCTCGGGAGTTCTCGCGAGGAGAGGCGACCGCGATGCGTACGGGGAGTGAGCCCAGGACCGCGCGGAGTGCCCTGCGGATGCGGTTCTGGCTGAGTCTGTGGGGTCTGCTCTGGGCCGCCTTCGGTACGACGGTGTTCGCCCTGGTCGGCAGGCCCGGGTGGGCCGCGGCCTGTGGGGTGCTGTTCCTGGTGGCCGCGGTCGACATGTCGATGGTGCTGCACCACATCCGCCAGGGCCCGCACTGGCAGCCGGGGCGGGACATCCCCCCGTACGAACCCGACCACGGCGGCACGGGCCGCCGCTGACGCATGCGTCGCCCGGCGCCCTCCCGGGTCAGTCTTCGGTGCCGAAACGGGCCGCCTGGAGGTACTCCGGCTTGGGATCGAGCGCGGCCGCCAGCCTGAAGTGCCGGGTCGCCTGGTCGGGGCGGCCGGAGCGCTGGAAGGTGCGGGCGAGCGCGAAGTGCGCGAACGCGTTGTCCGGCTCGCGCTCCAGGACGAGTTCGAATTCGAGCTCCGCCGGCCGAAGCTGCGCCGCGGCGAAGAACGCCCGGGCGCGCAGCAGTCGTGCCGCGGTGTTCTCGGGGTGGGCGGCGATCACCGAGTCGAGCAGTTTCACGGCACCGCGAGGGTCCCGCGCGGCCAGCAGCTGCTCGGCGGCGCGGAAGTCGATGACGTGGGTTTCGGGGTTCCTCTCGGCCACGGTGGCATCCTTCCCTTGCTCCGGCGGTTCAACATCGCTTACGGCAGCGGTATTCCGTACCGGAATACGATCCGGCCACCGCCTGCGCGATCCCTACCCATCCGGGCGCGTGGGTGATCTGCGCGCGCCCCGGAGCTTCCCCGGATTTCCTACCGGCCCTTGTCGGCCGCCCGCTGCGTCAGCTCCGCCCAGACCTTCCGCACCTGCGGCTCCAGCGCCTCCAGCGGCCCGTCGTTGTCGATGACCAGGTCCCCGACCGCCCGCCGCTCCTCGCGCGTGGCCTGGGCCGCCATCCGGGCCCGCGCCTCGGACTCGGCCATGCCGCGCAGTCGTACGAGCCGGTGGAGCTGGGTCTCGGGGGACGCGTCCACGACGACGACCAGGTCGTAGAGCGGGGCGAGACCGTTCTCGGTCAGGAGGGGCACGTCGTGGACGACCACGTCGTCCGGCCCCGCGGCGCTCTCCAGTTCGGCGGAGCGGGCACCGACGAGGGGGTGCACGATGGCGTTCAGGGTGGCGAGGCGGTCGGCGTCGGCGAAGACGATCGAGCCGAGCTTCGGCCGGTCCAGGGTGCCCTCGGCGGTCAGGATCTCCGGCCCGAACGCCTCCACGACGGCCGCGAGCCCGGGTGTCCCGGGCTCGACGACCTCGCGAGCGATCTTGTCGGCGTCGATCAGCACGGCCCCGTACGAGACGAGCAGCCGTGACACTTCACTCTTGCCGGCGCCGATACCGCCGGTCAGGCCCACCTTCAGCATGAGCGGCAGCTTAGGACCCCTGGGCCTCCCCCGGCCCGCCGGGGCTATGCGTCGCCTTCGCGCTCGGCGAGGAAGCGCTCGAACTCCCGGCCCAGCTCGTCCGCGGACGGCAGGTCCACGGGCTCCGCGACCAGGCTGCCCCGGGTCTCGGCGCCGGCCGCCGCGTCGTACTGGTGCTCAAGGCCCTGGACCAGGGCCGTCAGCTCGTCGTCGCCCTCGCCGATCTGGCGCTCGATCTCGGTCTGGGTCCGCCGGGCCTCCGTGCGCAGCGCATGCGCGACACCGGGCAGGACGAGCCCGGTGGCGGCCGTGATGGCCTCCAGGGCGGTCAGTGCGGCGTCCGGGTAGGACGAGCGGGCGACGTAGTGCGGGACATGGGCCGCCACACCGAGCGTGTCGTGTCCGGACTCGGTGAGGCGGAACTCGACCAGCGACTCAGCGCTGCCGGGCACCTGGGCCTCGTCGAAGGGGCTGCGGTGGCCGGGCATCAGGTCCGTACGGCTGCCGTGCGGGGTGAGGCCGACGGGGCGGGTGTGCGGTACCCCCATGGGGATGCCGTGGAAGTTCACGGACAGACGCACACCGAGCCGCTCGACGATCTGGCGGACCGCGGCGGAGAAGCGCTCCCACTCCACGTCCGGCTCGGGGCCGGAGAGCAGCAGGAACGGCGCGCCGGTGGCGTCCTGGACGAGCCGGACCTCGATGGCGGGCGTCTCATACGCCGTCCAGCGGTCCCGGCGGAAGGTGAGCAGCGGCCGGCGTGCGCGGTAGTCCACGAGCCGGTCGTGGTCGAAGCGGGCCACGACCTGGTGCGGCAGCGTGTCCAGCAGGCGTTCGACGATCTGGTCGCCGGTCTCGCCCGCGTCGATGTAGCCCTCGAAGTGGTACAGCATGACCAACCCGGCCGACTCCTGCGCCAGGGCCACGTCCACGACGGCCAGGCCCTTCTGGTCCCATTCGTACAAATCCTGGGGATCAAGCACGATTACCGCTCCTCCTCGCGTTCGTAGAAAAGAACGCCCCGCGACGCACGGCCATTCCCCCGGCACCGGTTTTCGTGAACGGAGTGTCAGCGGCCGGGCACGCGCGCGTGGGGCGACGCGGACCCGGGAACGACTGAGGCCCGCTCCCCCGAAGGGGAGCGGGCCTCGATCGTTGGCTAGCTAGTACCTAGCAGCAGAGCCGATTCAGCTCTGGCCGCCGGCCAGCTTCTCGCGCAGGGCCGCCAGGGCCTCGTCCGACGCCAGGGCGCCGGAGTTGTCGTCCGACTCCGAGGAGTACGAACCACCGGAGACGCCCGCCGGGGCACCGGCCGGAGCGGCGGCGCCACCCTCGGCAGCGGCAGCCTCGTCGGCCTCGCGGGACTTGATGACCTGAGCCTGGTGCTGCTCGAAGCGCTGCTGCGCCTCGGCGTACTGGGTCTCCCAGGCCTCGCGCTGGGTCTCGTAGCCCTCGAGCCAGTCGTTGGTCTCGGGGTCGAAGCCCTCGGGGTAGATGTAGTTGCCCTGGTCGTCGTAGGACGCGGCCATGCCGTACAGGGTCGGGTCGAACTCGACCGACGCCGGGTCGGCACCGAAGGACTCGTTGGCCTGCTTCAGGGACAGCGAGATCCGGCGACGCTCGAGGTCGATGTCGATGACCTTGACGAAGATCTCGTCGTTGACCTGGACGACCTGCTCCGGGATCTCCACGTGGCGCTCGGCCAGCTCGGAGATGTGGACCAGACCCTCGATGCCCTCGTCCACACGGACGAACGCACCGAACGGAACCAGCTTGGTGACCTTGCCCGGGACGACCTGACCGATCTGGTGCGTGCGGGCGAACTGCTGCCACGGGTCCTCCTGCGTCGCCTTCAGCGACAGGGAGACACGCTCGCGGTCCATGTCCACGTCGAGAACCTCGACGGTGACCTCCTGGCCGACCTCGACAACCTCGGACGGGTGGTCGATGTGCTTCCAGGACAGCTCGGAGACGTGCACGAGACCGTCGACGCCACCCAGGTCCACGAAGGCACCGAAGTTGACGATCGAGGACACGACGCCGGAGCGGACCTGACCCTTCTGGAGGGTCGTGAGGAAGGTCTGGCGAACCTCGGACTGGGTCTGCTCCAGCCAGGCACGGCGGGACAGGACCACGTTGTTGCGGTTCTTGTCCAGCTCGATGATCTTCGCCTCGAGCTCCTTGCCCACGTAGGGCTGGAGGTCGCGGACGCGACGCATCTCGACCAGGGAGGCCGGGAGGAAGCCGCGGAGGCCGATGTCGAGGATGAGACCACCCTTGACGACCTCGATGACGGTACCGGTGACGATGCCGTCCTCTTCCTTGATCTTCTCGATGGTGCCCCAGGCGCGCTCGTACTGGGCACGCTTCTTCGAGAGGATCAGGCGGCCTTCCTTGTCCTCCTTCTGGAGAACCAGGGCCTCGATCTCGTCGCCGACCTTGACGACCTCGTTCGGGTCGACGTCGTGCTTGATCGAGAGCTCGCGGCTCGGGATGACACCTTCGGTCTTGTAACCGATGTCGAGCAGGACCTCGTCCCGGTCGACCTTCACGATGACGCCGTCGACGATGTCGCCGTCGTTGAAGTACTTGATCGTCTCGTCGATCGCGGCGAGGAAGGCTTCCTCGTTACCGATGTCGTTGACCGCAACCTGCGGGGTGGTGGCGGTGGTCTCGGTGCTGCTCGTCATGTGGGAAAGGGCTCCGGTTACGGACAGAAAGTCGTAGGTACTGCTACGCCGAGAGCCCGTATCGCACCGAAGAAGCCGGACAGCCAATGAAGCGCCTTCCCGACTGAACGGTGGGGCGCCTCGAGAACCGAGGGGACATACAACCGTGCGAGCGCGGCCTGCTCCGTCTGAGGCGCGCAGGCCCGCAGCGCAACCTTTAGCATACGGGGGCAGCCGGACAGGGTCAATGCGCGAAGCGCGCACCCGGGGCGGATCACCGCATAACCGGCACAATTCACGTCCCCCCAGGCCATCCCGACGGGGGCAGCGCAGCCGCGCTGAGCGCAAACTACATCGACGGGCGAGATGAACCAAGAGTACGAACAGGAAGACGGACTCGACGAGGAGCCCGAGGCGACCCGGCGTGACGCCGGAGACGCGGAGAGCAGTCGGGCGAGCCGCGGATGGTGGGACCGGAACGCGGACGAGTACCAGAACGACCACGGGGCGTTCCTCGGGGACGACCGTTTCGTATGGGGTCCGGAGGGTCTGGACGAGGCCGAGGCCGGCCTGCTCGGCCCGGCCGGCGCGCTGAAGGGGCTGGACGTCCTGGAGATCGGCGCGGGGGCGGCGCAGTGCTCGCGCTGGCTCGCGGCGCAGGGCGCACGGCCGGTGGCGCTGGACCTCTCGCACCGGCAGCTCCAGCACGCGCTGCGGATCGGCGAGGACGTGCCGCTTGTCGAGGCGGACGCGGGAGCGCTGCCCTTCCTCGACGGTTCCTTCGACCTCGCGTGCTCGGCGTACGGCGCGGTGCCGTTCGTGGCGGACCCGGTGAAGGTGTTCCGCGAGGTGCGCCGGGTGCTGCGGCCGGGCGGCCGGTGGGTCTTCTCGGTGACGCATCCGATCCGCTGGGCGTTCCCGGACGAGCCCGGCCCGGAAGGGCTCTCGGTCGCGTCCTCCTATTTCGACCGCACTCCTTATGTGGAGCAGGACGAGCGGGGGCGCGCCGTCTACGTGGAGCACCACCGCACGATCGGCGACCGGGTACGGGACGTGGTGGCCGGCGGATTCCGGCTGGTGGACCTGGTGGAGCCGGAGTGGCCGGCGTGGAACAGCCAGGAGTGGGGCGGCTGGTCCCCGCTGCGGGGGAATCTGATCCCGGGCACGGCGATCTTCGTGTGCGAGAGGGACTGACAGGCACCGGTGCCAGCGACCCTACGAGCCGCACTCGTCACACGGGCCGCACTTGTCATATGAGAGGACGGGGCCTGTGGACAGCCGGGCCCGCCGTCGGCGAGGACGTACGAAACTGAGTGCGTGATCCGACACGACGCACTCGACCGTCTCCCCGTCCGCCATGCCGTCCCCGAGCTGCTTACCGCGCTCGAGGAGCGCGGCACGGCGGTGCTGTACGCGCCTCCCGGCACCGGCAAGACCACGCTGGTGCCGCTCGCGCTCGCGGGTCTCATAGGGGACGGACCGCGACGCCGGGTGCTGGTGGCCGAGCCGCGCCGGATGGCGGTGCGGGCGGCGGCCCGGCGGATGGCGTGGCTGCTGGGCCAGGAGGTCGGCGAGGCCGTCGGCTTCTCCGTGCGCGGCGAGCGCCGGACCGGCCCCGCGACCCGCGTCGAGGTGGTGACCACGGGTGTCCTCCTCCAGCGGCTCCAACATGATCCGGAGCTGGCGGGCGTGGAGGTGGTGCTGCTCGACGAGTGCCACGAGCGTCATCTGGACGCGGACACGGCGATGGCGTTCCTTGTGGACGTCCGGGCGACGCTGCGGCCGGAGCTGAAGCTGATCGCCGCGTCGGCCACCAGTGACGCCGAGGCGTGGGCGCAGCTCCTGACGGTCCTGGACGGCAGCGGTCCGGCGCCGATCGTGTGGGGCAAGGGAGAGGGACACGGATACGAGGTCCGCTTCGCCGTGCCGCCCGCCGGGATCCGGCCGGCGCACGGCACCTGGGTCGATGCCGCCCTGCTGCGGCATGTGGCGGCGACGGTCAGGCTCGCCTGCGAGCGTCACGAGGGCGATGTCCTCTGTTTCCTGCCCGGCACGGGAGAGATCGCGCGCACGGCGGGGATGCTGGCGGACCTCGACGCCGACGTGCTCCAGCTGCACGGGCGGGCCCCGGCCGCGGTGCAGGACACGGTGCTGCGCGGGACGGAGCCCGGAGGACGGCGGCGGGTGATCCTCGCGACCTCGGTGGCGGAGTCGAGCCTCACCGTGCCGGGGGTGCGGATCGTCGTGGACTCGGGCCTCGCTCGGGAGCCGCGGATGGACCATGCCCGGGGGCTCGGTTCGCTGGCCACGGTGCCGGTGTCGATCGCGGGCGCCACGCAGCGCTCCGGGCGGGCCGGACGCGAGGCCTTCGGCACGGTGTACCGCTGCTGGGCGGAGGCGGACGACGGACGGCGAGCGCGCTTCCCCTCCCCCGAGATCGAGATCGCCGACCTGGCCTCCTTCGCGCTGCGGACCGCGTGCTGGGGCGACCCCACGGCGGCGGGGCTCGCCCTCCTGGACGCCCCGCCGGCGGGTGCGATGACGGCGGCCCGTGCCGCGCTGGCCGCGGCCGGGGCGGTGAACGACGAGGGCAGGGCCACGGATCGGGGTCTGCGGATGTCGCGACTCGGCCTGCATCCCCGGCTGGCCAGAGCGCTCCTGGACGGCGCGCCCGAGGTGGGCGTCCGGCGGGCGGCGGAGGTGGTGGCGCTGCTCAGCGAGGAGCCGCCCAGGGAGTACGGAGACGATCTGTCGGCCGCCTGGCGTGCGGCGCGGCGGGGCGGTGACGCGTACGGGGCGCGATGGAAGGCGGAGGCCCGCCGCCTGGAGCGGTCGGCCGCCGACGCGGGAGCCGGCGGGCCGGGGGACGGCGGTGGCGCGCGGACCGGATCCCGTACGGGCGGCACGGACCCCGCCGGGTCCGCGTCGCGGCCGGGTGGCGTCGGCCCCGTGGCGGCCGGCGACGACGCGGTGGCCGGGCTGGTGACGGCGCTGGCGTTTCCCGAGCGGGTGGCCAGGGCCCGGGAGGGCGGTGGGTTCCTGATGGTGTCGGGGACGGGCGCCGAACTCTCCGAGGCGTCGGGACTGCGCAGCGCCCCCTGGCTGGCCGTGGCCGTGGCGGACCGGCCGGTGAGGAGCGCCGCGGCCCGGGTGCGGCTGGCGGCCGTGGTGGACGAGGGGGTGGCGCGGGCCGCCGCCGGGCACCTGTTGCGGGCCGGTGAGGAGGTCCACTGGGAGGAAGGGGACGTGGTCGCGCGGTCCGTGTCCCGGCTGGGCGCCGTCGAACTCTCCACGCGGCCGCTCAGGGACGGCGCAGACCCTCACCTCGTACGGGCGGCCCTGGTCGACGGGTTGCGGCGCGAGGGGCTCGGGCTGCTGCGGTGGAGCCGGGAGTCCGAGGAGCTGAGACAGCGGCTGGGATTCCTGCACCGGGTCCTGGGCGAGCCCTGGCCCGAGGTGACGGAGGGATCGCTGCTCGACCGTGCCGAGGAATGGCTGGAGCCCGAGTTGTCCCGTGCGCGGCGCCGGGCCGACCTGGGCCGGATCGACGCGGGACAGGCGCTCCAGCGACTGCTGCCCTGGGCGACCGGCGAGGCGGGGCGGCTCGGCGAGCTGGCTCCCGAGCGGATCGAGGTGCCGAGCGGGTCGCGGATACGGGTCGACTACAGCGGCGAGAAGCCGGTCCTCGCGGTGAAGTTGCAGGAGATGTTCGGCCTGGCCGAGACGCCGAAGGTCGCGGGAACGCCGGTCGTGGTCCATCTCCTCTCCCCGGCCGGGCGCCCGGCGGCCGTGACCGCCGATCTGGCCTCGTTCTGGCGCGAGGGGTACCGCTCGGTGCGGGCGGAGCTGCGCGGGCGCTACCCCAAGCACCCGTGGCCGGAGGACCCCGCCGCCGCGGAGCCGACCCGGCACACCAGCGCGCGACTCAGGAGGGAGCGGTAGCCGGCGTGGGGCCGGGGCGCCGGCCGCGGGCCTCCAGCCAGAGCGCGAGGGCGAGCAGGGCGAGGGAGAGGGTGACGAAGGTCCAGGGCAGATAGGAGGTGACGAGAAGGACCACGGTCCGGTTGGTCTTGACGAGCTCGACGGTGGACCGGATGTAGTCCTCGCGCATCTTCACGTGGCCGGAGAAGGCGGTGACCTTCCACGCGGTCTTCTCGTTGCGGAGCTCCTCCTTGTGGATCTCCTCGCCGTTGACGGGGGCGCCGGTGACGGGATCGACCCAGAACATCCGCTTGGTGGTGTACCAGATGGACATGCCCGACTGGGCGATCATGTCCGGGGTGATGCCCTTGACGGGCATCGTCTTGGGCATGGGGACCTTGGTCCAGGGGATGGTCTGCTCGAAGTAGTAGACCTCCATGCCGCGGAAGGTCCGGGTGCCCTTGTAGTGGATGGGTGCCGTGGTGCGGGACCGGGAGTCGTAGTACTGGTAGTCCCGCTTCTCGGCGAGGAAGGGCCATTTGAACTCGATGCCCTCGCGTCGGACGGCGTCGCCGTCGACCATCGCGCCGGTGGCGTTGACCGGATCCTGGGTGTGGGCGTCGAAGATGTACCGCTCGGGGATCTGGGAGACCATCTTGCCGTCGGGGCCGGTGATGTAGGTGAGGGCGTCCCATACGACGACATCGCGGCCGGCGTCGCGCTCGATCCGCTTCGACTCCTCCACGTTGCCCTTGAGGGTCTGGATGATCGTGAGCTTCTCGACTTCCTTGGCCGTGAGGGTCGAGTAGTCGACGAGGGTGGCGGGCTTCGACTCCAGGACGATCTCCTGGTACTGGTTCGGCGGGATCTTCACCACGCGGGGGAAGACGTACCACCGCAGGGTGGGAGCCATCGCGGCGAAGAACACGGCGAAGGAGAGCAGGACGAGGCTGGCTCGGCGGCGCATGGAGTGGCTCCTCCTACTTCTTGGGGCCGGGGTCGGCGGTGAGGAGGGGCTGGGGCGAGGTGGGTCCGTCGGGCGGCAGGTCCACCACCGAGACGAGGAGGATGACGAGGAGGACTGGGACCAGCCCGATGGCGGCGGCTACGAGGGCGCGCATGGTCGGCCTCCGGTGCTCGATCTGATGCGGCGTCAGGGCTGGGGCACCGTAGCAACGCGACCGCGAGATGAGAACACGTTGCACTCAGAACACAGAGCGCCGCCCCTCCGTCCGGGCGGACGAAGGGGCGGCGAGGGCATGCGGGCCGTACGGGAGGGACCGGCGGTCGCGCCGGGTCAGGGCGCCGGCGTCGCCTCGGTCGAGCCGCTCGGCGACGGGGTCGGGGTCGGCTCGGGCGTGGGGGCTGTGACCTTGAGTTCGATGGTCACGGTGCCGCCGCCGGGCGTTGTCAGACGCAGCAGGAAGGTGCCCGCCTCGCCGTCCGCGTAGATGTCGGGGAGCGTGAGCAGACCGTTCTCGTCCGTCTTCAGGCCCGTGAGCGTGCGCACCGGGTTGCCGTCGGCGTCCTTGAAGTACGGGCCCTTGGTGTTCGTCTGCGGGTCGTCCGCCGAGGTGATCATGGTGGCGGTGAGAGCGACCGACGGGGCGACGGCACCGTCGAGGGTGGCCTTCACCAGGACACGGTCGGCGAACCGCTCGCCGGTGGTGGCGGTCAACTCCTCGGCGTCGCCTCGCGCCAGGGTGTCGGCCGTCCGCTCGGTGACCGTCGCGGAGAAGTCGACGGGGGCGAGGGCCCGGCCCACGACCGTGGCCCGGACCGTGAACGTGCCCGGCTTCTCGCCCGCCCGGACGGGCGGCGCGACGGCCTTGCCCGCGGAGCCGGTGGTGACGGTCACGCTCTTCGCCACACCGCCGAGGTTGGCGTCGGTGGAGCCGACGATCTCGAAGCGCACGGAAAGCCCCGCGACCGGCTTGCCGTTCGCGTCGAGCGCGAGGACGGTCGGACGACCGTCGAAGACACCGCCGGCGGTGGCCGTCAGGGCACCCGTGCCGGCGTCCTTGATCCGGACCACCTTCGCGGTGGCGGGCGGGTCGACGGGCGGCTTGGTCGGGGGCGTGGTGGGAGTGGAGGGGTTCGGCTTGGGCGTGCCCGTCGAAGGGGACGGCGCGGGGGTGACCGGGTCGGTCGGCTTCTGCGTCTGCCCGGGCGTGGTGGTGCGGGGGGTGTCGCTGCGGTCCACCGGCAGCTGACCGGTGCCGTCCGGCACCTGGTGGGTGCCGCGCTTGTAGTACTCGAACCAGGAGAGCACCGTGTGCAGGTACTCGGTCGAGCGGTTGTAGCTGAGGATCGCCCGGTCCAGGTCGGCCTTGACCGCGAGGTCGCGGTTGTTGGCGCAGAGGTAGAGACCGGCGGCCTGGGCGGCGTCGTAGATGTTGTTGGGGTCCTTGCGGCCGTCGCCGTTGGCGTCCTGACCCCAGGTCGCCCAGGTGGAGGGGATGAACTGCATCGGACCGACCGCGCGGTCGTGCGTCGTGTCGCCGTCGAAGGCGCCGTTGTCGGTGTCCGAGATGTTGGCGAAGCCGACACCGTCGAGCTTCGGGCCGAGGATCGGCGAGTCCGTGGTGCCGTTGGCGTCGACACGGCCGCCGCGCGCCTGCCCGGACTCGACCTTGCCGATGCCGGCGAGCAGCTGCCACGGAAGGTTGCACGCGGGGTCGCTGGCCCGGATGGACTGTTCCGCCCGCTTGTAGGCGGCGAGGACGGACGCGGGTATGCCGGCCTCGGCGGGGCCGGTGACGATGGGCAGGTCTATGGAGGTGCCGGGCTTGTTGGGCGTGTTCAGCGGCGGGAGTTGGGTGTAGTACGGGGAGTCGCCGGTCGCCGTGTCGTCGGGGGACGCGGGCGTGTCACCGACTCCGACGGGCCGGTCGCCGCTCGCGTTGTCCGAGGGCGGCGGGGTCACGCCGGGCGCCTGCGAGGCGGCCAACGCCGCCACCGCCGCGGCCACGACGGCACCACTGGTGGCTCCCCTGCGCAGCCGGCGGCCGAATTGCGCTGCCATACGTCTGGTCCCTCCCCCTCGACTGCACCCGCGCTCCCCGCGCGTTAACACAGGAGACCCTATGACACCTACGGACCCCGGGACACCGTGGCCTGATCGTGTTTCACGCTTTCGTCACCTCTTGGCCGCTCGCTGTCCCTTCACGACCGCTCCCGCATACTGGGCGTGATCGCCGACCCTCGGCCGCAGGGGAACTCCGTTGGCCGGCGCGGATCCTGAGGGGGATGTTCCGATGCCGTTCACGCTGAGTCATGCCGCCGCGGTGCTGCCCGGCATCCGCCGCGACGGCACCGCACGCGGACCGCTGGTCGCCTCCGCGCTGGTGGCGGGCTCGTTCTCGCCCGACATGACCTACTTCGCGGCCACCGCGATCCCGGACGCGATGTTCTTCGGCGATGTCACGCACTCCGCCCTGGGAATCGTGACCGTCGATGTGCTGATCACCGCGGCTCTGGTGGCGGCGTGGCTGATGGTGCGTGAGCCGCTGGTGGCCCTGTTGCCGGCCCGGTGGCGGGGGCGGGTGTACGGGTTCGTCCGCGGCCGCTCCTGGCGGGGGCGGCCGATGGCGCCGCTGGCCGGCTGGTTCGTGCTGTCGGCGGTGCTCGGCGCCACGACCCACGTGGTGTGGGACGCCTTCACCCATCTCGACCGCTGGGGCACGCGGGCGATTCCGTTCCTCGGCGAGATCGTGGCCGGCTTCCCGGTCTATCTCTATCTCCAGTACGGGGGTTCGGCGCTCGCACTCGTCCTGCTGGGGTGGTTCACGGTACGGGCGCTGCGGACGGCCGCCGGTGACATCGCGGCGCCCCCGGCCGTACCGGTCCTCGGCCGGCGGGAGCGCCGGCTTGCGGGCGGGCTGATCGGTCTGTGCGTCCTGGCCGGAGTGGTGCACCGCTGTCTGCGCTGGTACGCGTACTGGGGGCGTATCGAGACCCCTCTGGACATCGTTCCGACGGCCTGCTTCGGGGCCGGCGCGGGCCTCGCCGTCGGGCTTGTGCTCTACGGGGCGGGGATGCGGCTGCGGAGGACGGCGCCGTCCCCCGGGGCGGCACACACAGGGGATCGCGAGCCGGCGGACTCCCGACCGGGACACTGACCGGGGCCTTGGCGGCTCCCGCCATGACGTGGCAGGGCCCCCACGGCCGTGACCGTGGGGGCCCTGTCGCGTCAGTGCGCCGCGGACTCCCAGTCCGGGCCCACGCCGACCGAGACGTCGAGGGGGGCGCGGAGGGTGACCGCCGAGGACATCTCCCGGCGGATCAGGGACTCGACCTGCTCGCGCTCGCCGGGGGCCAGCTCCAGAACGATTTCGTCGTGGACCTGGAGGAGCATCCGGGAGGTGAGACCCGCCTCCGTCAGCGCCCGGTCGACGTTCAGCATCGCGACCTTCACGATGTCCGCCGCGGTGCCCTGGATCGGGGCGTTGAGCGCCATCCGCTCGGCGGCCTCGCGGCGCTGGCGGTTGTCGCTGTTCAGGTCCGGGAGGTAGCGACGGCGGCCCAGCATCGTCTCGGTGTACCCCGTGGCGCGCGCCTCGTCGACGACCCGGCGCAGATAGTCGCGCACTCCGCCGAAGCGCTCGAAGTACGTGTCCATCAGGGCACGCGCCTCGCCCGCCTCGATGTTCAGCTGCTGGGAGAGGCCGAAGGCCGAGAGCCCGTACGCCAGGCCGTACGACATGGCCTTGATCTTGCGCCGCATCTCGGCGTCGACCGCTGACCGCTCGACGCCGAAGACCTGCGAGGCGACGGTGGTGTGCAGGTCCTCGCCGGAGGCGAACGCCTCGATGAGGCCCTCGTCCTCGGAGAGATGGGCCATGACGCGCAGCTCGATCTGGCTGTAGTCCGCCGTCATCAGGGCCTCGAAGCCCTCGCCCACCACGAAGCCGTGCCGGATCGCCCGGCCCTCGTCGGTGCGCACCGGCACGTTCTGCAGGTTCGGGTCGGTGGAGGACAGTCGTCCGGTCGCGGCCACCGTCTGGCTGAAGGTGGTGTGAATGCGGCCGTCGGCGGCGATGGTCTTGATCAGGCCCTCGACCGTGGAGCGCAGCCTGGCCTGCTCACGGTGGCGGAGCATGATCACCGGCAGCTCGTGCTCGGTCTGGGCGGCCAGCCAGGCCAGCGCGTCCGCGTCCGTGGTGTACCCGGTCTTGGTCTTCTTCGTCTTCGGCAGGTTCAGCTCGCCGAAGAAGACTTCCTGGAGCTGCTTGGGCGAGCCGAGGTTGAACTCGTGCCCGACCGAGGCATGCGCCTCCTTCACCGCCTGCTGGACGGCGCCGGCGAACTGCTGCTCCATGGCTTCCAGGTGGGCCCGGTCGGCGGCGATGCCGTGCCGCTCCAGACGGGCCAGCAGGATGGAGGTGGGCAGCTCGACCTCGTGCAGGAGCTCCCGCGCCCCGACCTCGCCGAGCTTCTCCTCGAAGGCCGCGCCCAGGTCGAGGACGGCGCGGGCCTGGGTCATCAGGGCCTCGGCCTCTGCGGTGTCGTCGGCGCCGAAGGCGAGCTGTCCGTCGGCGGCGGCCGCCGGGGCGAGCTCACGGCCCAGGTACTCGACGGAGAGCGCGTCCAGGGCGAAGGAGCGACGGCCCGGCTTGACCAGATAGGCGGCGAGCGCGGTGTCCATGGAGATGCCGGCGACGCTCCAGCCGTGCTCGGGGAAGACCCGCAGCGCGCCCTTGGCGTTGTGCAGGACCTTGGGCCGCTCCGGGTCCGCGATCCAGGCGGCGAAGGCCTTCTCGTCGGCCTCGTCGAGCTGAGTGGTGTCGAACCAGGCCGCGGCGCCTCCGGCGGCGGCCAGCGCGATCTCGGTGACGCTGCCGGTGCCCAGGGCCCAGCTGTCGACCGTGGCCACGCCCAGCGGCCCGGCGCCGTGCTCGGCGAGCCAGGGCGCGAGCTCACCGGCGCCGAGGACGGTGCCGTCCAGCTCCACACCGGCGGCGGGGGCGGCGGGGGCGGCGGGCTGAGCCTCGGCGGCACCCGGGTCGACGGCGAGGAGCCGCTCGCGCAGCGAGGGGTTGCGGATCTCCAGGGTGTCGAGGACCAGCGCGACGGCCGTGCGGTCGTACGGCGCGCGCTCCAGGTCCTGGACGGTCCGCGGCAGCTCGACGTCCCGCACCATCTCGGTGAGGACGCGGTTGAGCTTGACCGACTCCAGGTGGTCGCGGAGGTTCTGCCCGGCCTTGCCCTTGACCTCGTCGACCCGCTCCACCAGCTCGGCGAACGAGCCGAACTGGTTGATCCACTTCGCCGCGGTCTTCTCGCCGACGCCGGGGATGCCGGGCAGGTTGTCCGACGGGTCTCCGCGCAGCGCGGCGAAGTCCGGGTACTGCTGGGGGGTGAGGCCGTACTTCTCCTCGACCTTCTCGGGCGTGAAGCGGGTCAGCTCGGAGACGCCCTTGGTCGGGTACAGCACGGTCACGTGGTCCGTGATCAGCTGGAAGGAGTCGCGGTCACCGGTGACGATCAGGACCTCGAAGCCCTCGGCCTCGGCCTGGGTGGCGAGCGTGGCGATGACGTCGTCGGCCTCGAAGCCGTCGATCGCGAACCGCTGCGCGTGCATCGCGTCCAGCAGCTCGCCGATCAGCTCGACCTGCCCCTTGAACTCGTCCGGGGTCTTGGAGCGGTTCGCCTTGTACTCCGGGAACTCCTCGGAGCGCCAGGTCTTGCGGGACACGTCGAACGCGACGGCGAAGTGCGTGGGCGCCTCGTCGCGGAGCGTGTTCGCCAGCATCGACGCGAAGCCGTAGATGGCGTTGGTCGGCTGCCCGGTCGCGGTCGTGAAGTTCTCCGCCGGCAGCGCGAAGAACGCCCGGTACGCCAGTGAATGCCCGTCCATGAGGAGCAGGCGCGGACGGTTGTCTTGGGTCTTCGATGCTGTCTCAGCCACGGGGACGATCCTGCCACGGACCACTGACATTCCCGCCCTCGTCGACCGAGAGGCAAGGGCTGTCCGTGCCGCGTGACAGGATCGGGTACGTACGCCACACGACGACCGCTCAAGGGAGAGCGCGATGGTCAGCAAGCCCCCCGCCGGCGACCCGGTCCAGGACGCACCGCAGGTCGCGCCGCCCCAGCACGCCGCCGCCGGGCTTCCCGCCGTCGCCCACACCCTCAAGATCGCCCAGGCGCAGATGGGGGTGCGGCGCACCGCGCGGACCCTGCTCAAGGTCAATCAGAAAGACGGCTTCGACTGCCCGGGCTGCGCCTGGCCGGAGGCCGACAAGCGGCATGTGGCGGAGTTCTGCGAGAACGGGGCGAAGGCGGTCGCCGAGGAGGCGACGCTGCGCCGGGTCACGCCCGACTTCTTCGCCGCGCACCCGGTGGCGGACCTGGCGACCCGCAGCGGGTACTGGCTGGGGCAGCAGGGCCGGCTCACGCAGCCGATGTATCTCCCCGAGGGTGCGGAGCGGTACGAGGCGGTGACCTGGGAACGGGCGTTCTCGATCATCGCCGAGGAGCTGACCGCCCTCTCCTCCCCCGACGAGGCGCTCTTCTACACCTCGGGCCGGACGAGCAACGAGGCCGCGTTCCTGCTTCAGCTCTTCGCCCGCGAGTTCGGCACGAACAATCTGCCGGATTGTTCCAACATGTGCCACGAGTCCTCCGGTTCCGCGCTCAACGAGACGATCGGCATCGGCAAGGGCAGCGTCTCGCTGGAGGATCTGCACCAGGCCGATCTGATCGTCGTCGCCGGGCAGAATCCGGGGACGAACCACCCGCGGATGCTCTCCGCCCTGGAGAAGGCGAAGGCCGGGGGCGCGCGGATCATCTCGGTGAACCCGCTGCCGGAGGCCGGCCTCGAGCGGTTCAAGAACCCGCAGACCCCGCAGGGCATGTTCAGGGGCGCCGCGCTCAACGATCTCTTCCTCCAGATCCGTATCGGCGGCGACCAGGCGCTGTTCCGGCTGATCAACAAGCTGATCCTGGAGACTCCGGGCGCCGTCGACGAGCAGTTCGTCCGCGAGCACACCCATGGGTACGAGGAGTTCACGGCGGCCGCCCGCGCGGCGGACTGGGACGAGACCCTCGCCGCGACCGGTCTGACCCGCGCCGAGATCGAGCGCGTCCTGGAGATGGTCCTCGCCTCCGAGCGGACCATCGTCTGCTGGGCGATGGGGCTCACCCAGCACAAGCACTCCGTGCCGACCATTCGCGAGGTGGTCAACTTCCTCCTGCTGCGCGGCAACATCGGCCGGCCCGGCGCGGGCGTCTGCCCGGTCCGCGGCCATTCGAACGTGCAGGGCGACCGCACGATGGGGATCTTCGAGCGGCCGGCGCCCGCCTTCCTCGACGCCCTGGACAAGGAGTTCGGGATCGTCTCGCCGCGCCACCACGGCTTCGACGTGGTCCGCTCGATCCAGGCGCTGCGCGACGGAGAGGCGAAGGTCTTCTTCGCCATGGGCGGCAACTTCGTCGGGGCCACCCCCGACACGGAGGTCACCGAGGCCGCGATGCGCCGGGCCCGGCTGACGGTCCACGTCTCGACGAAGCTGAACCGCTCGCACGCGGTCACCGGCACGCGCGCGTTGATCCTCCCGACGCTCGGCCGCACCGACAAGGACGTCCAGGCCGGCGGCAAGCAGTTCGTCACGGTCGAGGACTCGATGAGCCTCGTCCATGCCTCGCGCGGCAATCTCCCGCCCGCGAGCCCGCATCTGCTCTCCGAGCCGGCGATCGTGGCACGGATGGCCCGGGCGGTTCTCGGGGCCGCCTCGGCCACCCCCTGGGAGGAGTTCGAGAAGGACTACGCCACGATCCGGGACCGCATCGCGCGCGTGGTGCCCGGCTTCGAGAACTTCAACGCCCGCCTCGCCGCCGACCCGGGCGGCTTCGCGCTCCCGCACGCCCCGCGCGACGAGCGTCGCTTCCCCACCGCCACCGGCAAGGCGAACTTCACGGCCGCGCCCGTCGAGTACCCCACGGTGCCGGAGGGCCGGCTGCTGCTGCAGACCCTGCGCTCGCACGACCAGTACAACACCACGATCTACGGCCTCGACGACCGCTACCGCGGCATCAAGGGCGGCCGCCGGGTCGTCCTGGTCAACCCCGAGGACGCGGCGGCGCTCGGGCTGGCGGACGGGTCGTACACCGATCTGGTCAGCGAGTGGAAGGACGGCAGCGAGCGCCGGGCGCCCGGCTTCCGGGTGGTGCACTATCCGACGGCCCGGGGCTGCGCGGCGGCGTACTACCCGGAGACGAACGTCCTGGTGCCCCTGGAGTCCACGGCGGACATCAGCAACACCCCCGCCAGCAAGTCCGTCATCGTGCGTCTGGAACAATCACCCTCTGCCTAAGCGTTTGCTCAGGCGGATCAGGGTTCAGCGGATCGATGGATCAGCAGCCGTACGAAGACGAACGGAGCCGGGCCGATGGGTGAGCAGCAGCATGTGAAGTTCCCGCAGGAGGTCATCGACGAGTACGCCGCGCTCGGCGTCGATCTTCCCGCCCTCTTCTCGGCCGGGCACCTCGGCAACCGCATGGGCGTGCAGATCATCGAGGCCTCGGCCGAGAAGGTCGTCGGGACGATGCCGGTGGAGGGCAACACCCAGCCGTACGGCCTGCTCCACGGCGGCGCCTCCGCGGTCCTCGCCGAGACCCTCGGCTCGATCGGCTCGATGCTGCACGGCGGAGTCTCCAAGATCGCGGTCGGCGTGGACCTGAACTGCACCCACCACCGGGGGGCCCGCAGCGGCCTGGTGACCGGTGTGGCGACGCCGGTCCACCGTGGCCGCTCCACGGCGACGTACGAGATCGTGATCACCGACGAGCAGGACAAGCGGGTCTGCTCGGCGCGTCTGACCTGCATGCTCCGTGAGATCACGGCCAAGGACGCCGACAACCTCCCGGACGCGGGCAAGGACGGCGGCCCCGTCGGCGCCTGACCGCGGACCGCCACCGCGATCCATTCCCGGCCCGGGACGGACACCTCCGTCCCGGGCCGAGCCATGTGGGACGAGCCGCGTCGGGCCGGGACGGGCCCTACCGGGACGGGCCACACCATGCCGAGCCGAGCCGTACCGTGCCGTGCCGTGCCGTGCCGTGCCGGGGACGAACCGTGCCGGGGACGAACCGTGCCGGGGACGAACCGCGTCGGGGACGAGCCGTGCCGTGCCGGGCCATGCACAGGTCGAGCCCGCCATGCCCCGGGCCACACCGGCCCAGCCAGGCCACACCGTGCCGGCCCGGCCATGCCCCCCAGGCCACACCAGCCCGGCCAGGCCGGGCCGAGCCGTCTCGGGGCCGCCGGGCGGCCGCTCCCGGGACGCTGGGCGCGGGCTGGCGGCCCACAAGCCCCGGATTCGGGAACGATCAAGGCCCCGCGGTCACCGGGTGTCACCGCCGCGCGAACCGATGCGTCTCCCGGCCGATGGCCGGAGCGCCCGCTCCGGAGGGTGCGGAGCCCCCTCTTCCGGGCAGCGTCGGGGGTGCGGCACACAGGGCTCCGGAACACCGGCCCCCGGACGCGGAACATCGGCTTCCGAACGCCGGGCCCGCCGGCCGACCCCTCTCGCCGCCGCAGGGAAGTATCGACTTCCGGACACCGAGGTCGCCCGTCCGACCGCCGCGGGCCGGAGAGCGGGCGCCGCACCACGAGGCGGCGGTGTCCGCTTCGAGGTGCCGGTCACCTCCACCGCGCTCAACGCCGCACCGATGCGGCTCCGCACGACCGCACCGCAGGGCAACAGCGGTATGTGTCGGGGTGATTCGGACGGACCGGACCTCGCCACGCGGGCCTGCCCACGGGCCCTGGCCACCTCCGCCCGGCCCCCGCCACACCACGCACGTGGTGCACCGGCTCGACACGACCTGCGCCCACGCCCCCTTCACACCTCCACCCAACTGACGTAATCAGCCAGCCTGTTGTGCCCTCGCACGAGATCCCCTAGCGTCCCGGGCATGAGGTTCCCGCCGCACGGTCCGGCAGGCACCGCGCTCGCCGCGGTCCTGACCGCGGGCGCTCTGGCCGCCCTGCCCGGCTGCTCGGACGACAGCCCCGACCCGGCGCCCGAGCGGCCCAGGACAGCGGTGGACATCTGCGCCGACCTCGTCGCGTACTGGGTGAAGGAGGCGCTCACGGGGAGCAAGTGGGCGGGGCTCGACTGGGAACAAAAAGGGCTTTCCAACGAGCAGTTGAAGATCCACGACGAGGTCCTCACCGGCGCCCGGGCCAAGGAGCGCCAGGAGGGACGCGAGGTCGCGCTGGCCTTCGCCGACCAGGAAGCCCGAAGACGGTGCGCGTCGACGAACGGAGCGACCGGGAGTTCGGAGAACTGGAAGCCGCCCCCGTAACACTCCGTGACATCCACCCCTCATCCAGCGGTGCACCGTGGTCGGCGTTCCGTCCGCTGGCGTTTAGGCGGGTGTCCGGTATCCGGAGACCGTCAAAAGCGGTCCGACAGGAGCAAGATCTGCTCAAGCCCCTTAGCGGAACTGCGCGTTCTCACTATGTGAACAGCATGTTGCTGACCGGTATGCCCCAGTTTGCCCACCCCCTGTCCACCTCCTCTCCTCCTCGCGATAACAAGACAGTCACATCCTGACCTCCTCGCTCCCCACCTCCCCCACCTGCGCTTAGAGTCACCGCCAGTCACCGCGCCGCCGGGCGCGTCCACTGCACGGCCCAGTACCACCCAGTCATCCCCAGTACGGCCCGGCATTCACAAACGGCACCTCCAGCTACACGCTTCACGGCACCGCCTCAGCTCGAGGGGGCCGCGCCAGGGAAAGGATTCATCGTGCGACACCGTTCCTTGCTCATCCTCACCACCGTGATCACCACGGGAGCACTCACCCTCACCGCCTGCGGTTCGCGCGACGACAAGGGAACGAGCGACAACTCCAGCGGCACGACCACCGTCGTCATCGGTGTCGACGCTCCGCTCACGGGCTCCCTCTCGGCGCTGGGTCAGGGCATCAAGAACTCCGTGGACCTGGCGGTCCAGACCGCCAACAAGAACAAAGAGGTCCCGGGCGTCACCTTCAAGATCGAGGCCCTCGACGACCAGGCCGTGCCGGCCACCGGCAAGGCCAACGCCACCAAGCTCGTCGGCATCAAGGACGTCCTCGGCGTCGTCGGCCCGCTGAACTCCGGCGTCTCGCAGTCCATGCAGGCGGACTTCGACAAGGCCAACCTCACGCAGGTCTCCCCGGCCAACACGAACCCCTCGCTCTCGCAGGGCGACAACTGGGGCAAGGGCGACTTCAAGCGTCCCTTCAAGACCTACTTCCGTACCGCCACCACCGACGTCATCCAGGGCAAGTTCGCCGCGAACTACCTGTTCAAGGACGCCGGTAAGAAGAAGGTCTTCGTCGTCAACGACAAGCAGACCTACGGCGCCGGTCTCGCCGCGATCTTCTCCGACGAGTTCAAGCGCCTCGGCGGCACCGTCGTCGGCACCGACTCCGTGACGGTCAAGGAGACGGACTTCTCCTCCACCGCCAACAAGATCAAGGGCTCGGGCGCCGACTCCGTCTACTTCGGCGGCCAGTACCCCGAGGGCGGCCTGCTCTCCGACCAGGTCAAGAAGACCGGCGCCAAGATCCCCACCATGGGTGGCGACGGCATCTACGACCCGGAGTTCATCAAGGCGTCCGGCGAGGCCAACGACGGTGACCTGGCCACCTCGGTCGGCTTCCCGGTCGAGAAGCTCCCGACCGCCAAGAAGTTCATCGCCGACTACACCGCGGCCGGCTTCAAGGACCCGTACGCGGCCTACGGCGGCTACTCCTACGACGCCGCGTGGTCGATCATCCAGGCCGTCAAGGCCGTCGTCGCCGCCAACAACGGCAAGCTCCCCGACGACGCCCGCGCCAAGGTCACCGAGGCCATGTCCAAGGTCTCCTTCGAGGGTGTGACCGGCAAGGTCTCCTTCGACCAGTACGGCGACACCACGAACAAGCAGCTCACCGTCTACCAGGTCAAGAACGGCGCCTGGGTCGACGTGAAGTCCGAGACCTTCAAGGACTGACCCCGTACCACCCCGTAACACGCACCAAATGAACCAAGCCGCGGGGGGGGGGCCAAAAACCCCCCCCCCCGGGGGTTAAAACAAAACCACAAACGAGGCCCCGCGGGGGAAGACCAAACCCCAAAACAAGCCCAA
>NZ_JBHTTQ010000104.1:0-25084 GCF_042794475.1 Streptomyces sp. NPDC056527 | reverse complement strand
GCGTCCGGAAAATTGTCCGGATCACGGCGCCCGGCGCGCCTGAGGATCACTGCGTCACGCGCCTGAGGATCACTGCATCAGGGGCGGGCGGGGCTCCTGGGGCCGCTGCGGTCCCTGGGGGCCCTCCTCGCGAATGACCTCGCCCTGCACGACCTTGCCGTCGGGACGCCGCATACGGGCCTGCTGGAAGGCGTCCTGAAGGCTGCCGGGAGCGGCGGCGGCGTTCATCCTGCGCTCGGCGGCACGGTCCGCGTAGCGGCCGAGGAGGGAACGCACGGGCGGCACGAGCAGCAGCAGGCCGACCGAGTCGGAGATCAGACCGGGGATCATCAGCAGCAGACCGCCGAGCATCAGGAAGCCGTTGCGGTCGCGCGAGCCGGACCGGTCGCCGACGGTCGGCGCGACGCCGGACTGGGCCGCCTCCTGAGCCTGCTGGAAGGTCTCGGTGAGGTTCTTGAAGGCACGGCGTCCGGCCCGCTTGATCACCACGGCGCCGAGAACGGCTCCGCCGACCAGCAGACCGAAGACCGTCAGGCCGCCGACCGCGTTCGCCACCACCGTGAGCAGCCAGATCTCGAGGACCAGCCAGGCCGCGAAGGCCAGCGGGAGGAACGTACGCGCGCGGGAGCGCTTGGGGGCCTGGGAAGGCGGTGCGCCGTTGGTCATGCCCCCCAGTGTGCCTGGCACGTCGCAGGAACGTCGTAAAGGGGAAATCAGCACGAAGGGACGGGATCAGCTCGCGGACTTGCGGCCGATCAGCTTGCCGACCTTGTTCGCACGGGCCGTCAGGCCCCAGCCGGTGACCCGCCACAGGGCCTCGACGACGATGTTGCGGCTCATCTTCGAGTCGCCGATCTCGCGCTCCACGAAGGTGATCGGGACCTCGACGACATGGAAGCCGGCGGCGACGGCGCGGCGGGCCAGGTCGACCTGGAAGCAGTAGCCGGCCGAGGCCACGTCCTCCAGACCCAGCCCCTCCAGGGTCTCCTTGCGGAAGGCCCGGTAGCCGCCGGTGACGTCACGGATCGGCACGTCGAGCATGACGCGGGAGTACAGGCTGCCGCCACGGGAGATGAACTCGCGGGACTTGGGCCAGTTCACGATCCGACCGCCGGGCACCCAGCGGGAGCCGAGCACCAGATCGGCGCCCTTGAGGGCGGTCAGCAGCCGGGGCAGCTCCTCGGGCTGATGGGAGCCGTCGGCGTCCATCTCGACGAGGACGCCGTAGCCGTGCTCGATGCCCCAGCGGAAGCCCGCGAGGTAGGCGGCGCCGAGCCCCTCCTTGCCCTTGCGGTGCAGGACGTGGACGTGGTCGTCGTCCGACGCGATCTCGTCGGCGAACTTGCCCGTGCCGTCGGGGCTGTTGTCGTCGGCGACGAGGATGTGCGCCTCCGGTACGGCCGCCCGTACGCGCGAGACGATCGGCTTGATGTTCTCCGCCTCGTTGTAGGTCGGAATGATCACCAAGGCTCTGCCGAGCGGGCCGTAACGCCTCTGGCCACCGTCGTTCACTGCTGCCCCTTCGGATACATACGCGAACCCCCACCATAGCGATCCCCGGGCGCGGCTCGGGCGCGGCGGGCTGGTTGTGGGTGTCCATGGGGGTGCGCCGACATGGCGCGCGGTGTGCGGATCGGGGCCCGGCGCCCTTCGGGCCGACCTGGAACCCGCTGGCTGCGGGTCGACCGAGAGCCGTTGTCTACTGAACGTCCGGGCCCCACCCGGGTCGCACCCTCCGCCGGAGAAACCTTCCCTCGCCCCCGAGGCGCGGGCGCTGAACCTGGTTCCCGGTAATGGTGAGCCGGTGCGGCACACCATTCCTTGACCCAGCGGCGTTCGACGACTGCGTGGAGGTGAAACCCGGTCGGACGTCCTGTGGTGGACTCGCCGAACCTACCGGCCGGTGGCCGCTCGCTGTCAACACTCGTTTGACCTGCGGAGATGATCGATACTGCCAGGTCAGTGGGGAAGATCCGCAGGTCGTGGACGAGCCGGTTGATCATCGATCGGCGGTACGAAATGTCCCTATGTCACTCGTTCGGCCGGACGAAGACCGTTTGTCCGAACACCACCGTGCGCAGGCAGACCGGGAGTTCACCGCCGGGGGTCAGATCGGGCAGACCGGGCGTTCCGGAGCGCGGATCGGTCGACCAGCGGGCCACCCGGTCGTCGGGCGCCTGGACCACGAGTTCGTCGGCTCGCCAGATCGCGTAGTCGGCCGGGGCGCCGGGGACGAGCGTCCCGGCGTCGTCGCGGCCGACGGCCCGCCAGCCGCCCCGGGTGTGGGCGGTGAAGGCGGCGCGGACGGAGATCCGGTGCTCGGGGGTGCGGTGGAAGGCGGCCGCGCGGACGGTGCCCCAGGGGTCGAGCGGGGTGACCGGGCTATCCGAGCCGAAGGCCAGCGGCACTCCGGAGCGGAGCAGGGCGGCGTACGGGTTGAGGGTGCGGGCCCGCTCGACGCCGAGGCGCTCGGCGTACATGCCCTCCTCGCCGCCCCAGGCCGCGTCGAAAGCGGGCTGGACGGAGGCGGTGAGCCCGAGTTCGGCGAAGGCGGCGATCGTCTCGGGGGTGAGCATCTCGGCATGCTCGACGCGGTGCCGGGCGGCGCGGATCCGGGCGAGGCCGAGCTTCTCGGCGGCGGCCCGGACTCCGTCGACCACGGCGGTGACGGCGGCGTCGCCGATGGCGTGGAACCCGGCCTGGAGGCCCGCCTCCGTGCAGCCGACGACATGGGCCGCGACCGCGGCGGCGTCGAGGTGGGAGAGGCCGGTGTGGCCGGCGTCCGCGTAGGGGTCGTGGAGGCAGGCGGTGTGCGAGCCGAGCGATCCGTCGGCGAACAGGTCGCCGGCCGCGCCGACGGCTCCGAGCGCGCGGGCCCGCTCGATGTCGAGGTCGGCCCAGTAGCCGACGACACGGGGCCCGCCCTCCCCTCGGGCGAGGTCGAGCAGTCCGGTGAAGTCGCCCTCGGAGGAGATCTCGGGGCCGCCGCACTCGTGCAGGGTGCCGATGCCGAGCGAGGCGGCGTGCACGCGGGCCGCGCGCTGGGCCTCGGTGCGCTGCGCGGGCGAGAGGGCGGCATAGGCGGCGCGGCGGACGGCGTGGTGGGCGTCACCGGTCAGCGGCTCGCCGTCGCGGAACCCGGTGAGCTCGCGGATGCCGGGAACGAGGTCGAGCAGGGCGGTGGTGGCGACGGCGGAGTGGACGTCGATCCGGGTGAGGTAGAGCGGCCGGCCGCCGGTGATCCGGTCCAACTCGTCGCGGTGCGGCGCCCGGCGCTCGGGCCAGCGCGAGGCGTCCCAGCCGTGCCCGATCAGGATCCGGTCGTCGGGGCGGGCGGCGGCGTAGGCGCGGATCCTCTCCGTCACCTCGGCGAGCGACGCGGCGGAGGACAGGTCGAGGCCGGTCAGCGCGAGACCGGTCGCCGTGGTGTGCACGTGCGCGTCGACGAACGCGGGGGTCACGAGCGCGCCTTCGAGGTCGATCACCTCGTCCACGCCGGAGGCGAAGGCTTCGGCCGCGCCCTCCGAACCCACCCAGGCGACGTGACCGCGCTCCACCACCATGGCGGTGGCGAAGGGGTCGGCCGGGCTGTGGACGTCTCCACCGCGCAGCAGGACGGTGCGGTGCTCGCTGTCAGGAAGGGTCTCGCTCATGGTGACCAGGCTAGATGCGCGGCGGTACCCGGCCGAACGCCGGGCCCGCGGCCCCCGGTCCGCTGTCGCGCCTAGACGCGCGGCGGCCGGGCTTCGTACGGGGTCGACAGGACGACCGTGGTTCGGCTGGAGACGCCGGCCTGGGAGCGGATACGGCTGAGCAGGTGCTCCAGCTCCAGCGGGGTCGCGACACGCACCTTGAGGATGTAGTTCTCGTCGCCGGCGACGCTGTGGCAGGCCTCGATCTCCGGGATGTCGGCGAGCCGGTCCGGGGTGTCGTCGGGGGCGCTGGGGTCGAAGGGTTTGACCGAGATGAAAGCGGTCAACGGCAGCCCGACGGCCTCCGGGTCCACGACGGCGGCATAGCCCCGGATGACCCCGCGCTGCTCGAGCCGACGGACGCGCTGATGTACGGCCGAGGTGGACAGGCCCGTGGCCTTGCCCAGGTCGGTGTAGCTCATGCGCCCGTCCCTGACGAGCAACTCGACGATCTGACGATCCAGCTCCTCCATGCGGTCAACCTATTGCCCCGGGGTGCCATCGGCACAGCCGGGGGCCCTTCGACAAGGGCATCAATGGGCATCCTCGGGGCACCTGCGACAGGCATGTGACGAAGACCACAGGTTTGCGGCCAGCTCGTTCGAGACCTCACGGTTATGCGCCCGGCCGTATGGGAATTGCTTGCTGTGGTCGAGGCCATCCGAACGTGGTCGACCCACCCGAGGGGGAGATTCTCCATGCAGGAGCCTGTTGATTCGGTCGAGACGACCGACGAGCTCGACGCCTACGACACCTTTGAGATGTATCGGGTGATCTGCCCGGACTGTGTCCAGCCGATCGCGCTGCTCGCGGACGAGGACGTGCTGCCGGAGCACGCGCTGTGCCCGACGCCGTGGAACCCGTTCGTGCTGACGGTCTGCGCCGGCACCGGCCGGGCCGCTGCCGACGCGCGCCCCGCGGACGACACGCTGGAGGTCCAGGAGCAGGACACCGCGCTCCTGCTGACGCTCCCTCAGGGTCTCGACTGGCGGACGCAGCCCTTCTCGCACGTCGGCGGTCCGGGCTCGCGTCCGATCAAGGTCCCGCAGATGCGGCGCGCGGCGTAGCGACGTCTACCAGTAGCTTCCCCGCACCATCGCCGCGAGCGTGGCGTGGTGCAGGATCAGGCTGTCCGGGTTCTCCGGCACCTGGACCTCTCCGAAGTGCGCCTGGCGGTACGCGACTCTGAGCATCACGATCGCGTGCCGCAGCGCCGCGTAGAGGGTGTGGAAATCCATGTCCCGCGGGGTGTGGCCGGTCAGGTCGGCGTAGCGCCGCTCGACCGCGTCACGGCGCAGGAAGGCGGGCAGCCCGGGCTGGCCGAAGCTCACGGTCAGATCCTGGAAGAAGCGGTGCAGATAGACGGTCCAGCCGAGGTCGACCTCGCGCGGGGCGAAGGCGGCCATCTCCCAGTCGAGCACGGCCGCCGGCTGGAATCCGTCGTAGACGATGTTCCCGATGCGGGCGTCGCCCCAGTTCAGGACGGCCGGGCCCTCGTCGGCGGGCCAGTTCGCCTCCAGCCAGTCGAAGGCCGACTCGATGAGCGGGGAGGGCGCGAGCCCTTCGACCACCCAGGCGTAGTAGGCGCGTTGGGCGTCGACGTGCCGGCGCAGGGGGCTGCCCGTCCCCTCGGGCAGGAGGAACTCCGCCTCCTTCGCCGGGAACTGGTCGTGGAGCCGGGCCAGCACCGAGACGGATTCGGCCTCCAGGTGGGCGCGCTCGGCGTCGTCGGCGGAGTGCAGCCAGTTCCCCTCGTACGTATAGGGCATGACGTCCGGCGGGACCCTGCCCTCGGCGCGGGCCATCACGAAGAACGGGGCGCCGAGCGGCCCCGGCTCGGGCTCCAGCCACAGCACGCGCGGCACGGGGACGTCGGTGTGCTCCCCGACCAGGCTCATCACCCGGTGCTGCCGCTCCATGTCGTAGACGGGAAAGATCGTGTACGCGGCGGGGTCGGCGGCCAGCCGCAGGGCGCAGCCGCGCACCGGGGCGTCGGGGTGGTCGATGTCGAAGAGCAGGGTCTCGCTGGACATGCCGTTGGAACCGGGCACGGCGAGGCCGGTGACCCGGGCGCCGGGGAGGATCGGGTCGAGCCAGCCGCTGAGGCGACGGCCGAGCTCCTCGGGGTCACGGGTGGAGGTGCGGGGGCGGGGCGCGGTGGCCATGTGCAAGCTCCTTGTCTTCGGGGCTCGGTCAGCCGGCGGTGGAGGTGTAGTCGGCGAAGCCGCTCGGGTCGTGGCGGCCGAAGGAGCCGTGCTCGAAGATCCCGTATCCCGTGCGCCCGTCGAGCGTGAAGCGGGCCGCGTGGTCGGTGACGCCGAAGGCGGCCATGGGGTGGGCCGCCGGGTCGGAGAGGTCGTAGACCCTGCGGTCGGTCCAGTCGCGGCCCTGCCAGGTGCCGTGCTGCCAGTCGCTCGCGGGCGGGTAGCCGGCGCCGACGGCGAGCGGCGAGGAGGCCAGGATCTCGACCTCGACCTCCAGGGGCTTGCCCGTCGGGTCGGCGAGGTGCACGACGGCGCGCTCGGGGTGTCGGGTGCCCGGCCGGTAGGTGATGTCCGTGCGGGGCCAGCCGAGTTGGGTGTCGCGCTGCCCTTCGCGTACGACCACGGCCTCGTTCAGGGTGCGGTAGCCGTCGGCGTCCTCCTGCGCGATGACCATGACGAAACGGTCGTCGAAGCGCATGGGTATCCAGAGCCAGTGGAAGCCCTCGGGCCGGAACTCGTCGGCGCGGCCCGGCTCCTCGCCGGGGATGGGCCGGACACCCCAGCTGCGGTCACGGGTGCCGGTCCACTCCTCCGGGGTGACGGTGAACTCCTCGCCGCCTGCCCGGATGGTGCCGGTGCAGTGGCCTGCCTGGACGAAGCGGCGTCCTTCGAGGGTGAGCCGGTCGCCCCGGCGCTGGGTGTGGTGGGGCTCCCAGACGGCGGGGAAGTCCCCGGTCCAGGTGAGGTCGAAGGAGAGCCCTTCGGGGTCGGCGGGGTCGGGATCGCAGTGCAGTGTGAGCGTCTTCAACGGTTCGTCGACGGTGATGCGCAGCGGGCCGACGGCGAGGTTCATCCGGTCGTCCCCGAGGGCGTCGGACGCGCGTACGGCATGCAGCCGGTCGCCGGTACGGAGCGTGGCGTAGGCGTCGATGACCCCGGTGTTGGGGTACACGCCGAGCCCGGCGATGAGCAGGGCGCGGCCCCGGTGGTCGAAGACGTGGAAGATGCACCGGTCGTAGGCGTTGCGATCGCCGCTGACGTGGTGCTTCATCGAGAGCGGCGCCTGGTGCACCGGGTACTCGTCGAGCGCGACGGGCCGGTCGTCGACGTGCCGATCCTCGGACATGGCTGACCTCCTGGTCGGCGAGCGGGATCTGACGGTAAGTCAGAAAGCTTGCCGAGGGCCAGAGTCGTGCGGCACCGGATCGATCCCGGGTAGCTCCCGAACTCCCGCTCGATTCAGTCCGGTGGTGACCCCCGGCGGGCCGGGCGCGTTGGGACAGGCATGACCTCGCTGTACACCACCCCGGTCGGGAGCGGACGGCGTCGGCTCGCCGAGCCGCGCATTGAAGAATCGGTTCCGCATCCGAGTGCGCACCTGGCCGACCCACCCATCTACAAGGCGCTGCTCAGCCAGTGGGCCAGCCACGGCCGGACGCTTCCGGGCCGCAGCGACCAGGAGTGGAACCGGCTGACGGCCGCCCCCGTGTGGGCGGACCGCACCGTACGCGTGAGCGGGGTGAGCGGCACCCTCGTCAGCGGGTCTCTGGTCCGACAAGGTGCCGCGCGATGACCATCCGCTGGATCTGATTGGTCCCCTCGACGATCTGCAGCACCTTCGCCTCTCGCATGTAGCGCTCGACGGGGAAGTCAGCGGTGTACCCGTAGCCGCCGAGCACCTGCACCGCGTCCGTGGTGATCCGCATGGCCGCGTCCGTGCAGAAGAGTTTCGCCATCGCCGCCTGCCGCCCGAAGGGCCGTCCCTCGTCCCGCAGCCGCGCCGCCTCCAGATACAGCGCACGGCCCGCCTCGATCTGCGTCGCCATGTCCGCAAGCAGGAAGCGGAGCCCTTGGAAGTCGGCGATCGGCCGGCCGAACTGACGCCGCTCGCCGGCGTACGAGACGGCCTGGTCGAGTGCCGCCTGCGCGACCCCCACCGCGCAGGCCGCGATCCCGAGCCGCCCGGAGTCGAGGGCGGAGAGCGCGATCGTGAAGCCCTGCCCCTCCTCCCCGATGCGGTGGGTGTCGGGGATCCGCACCCCGTCGAGGTGGAGCTGCGCGGTGGGCGAGCCCTTCATCCCCATCTTCCGCTCGGGCGCGGCCGCGCTCAGCCCCGTGGCGTCCCCGGGGACCAGGAACGCGGTGATCCCCTTCGGCCCCTCGACGCCGGTGCGTGCCATGACCGTGTAGAAGTCGGCGACTCCGCCATGGGTGATCCACGCCTTCGTACCGGTGAGAACCCAGTCCTCGCCGTCCCGGACCGCCTTCGTGCGGAGCGCGGCCGCGTCGGAGCCCGAGGCCGGCTCCGAGAGGCAGTACGCGCCGAGCAGGCCGCCGCCCAGCATCGTCGGCAGATGCGCGGTGCGCTGGTCCTTGGTGCCGAAGTTCGCGAGTGCGTGGCAGGACAGCGAGTGGACGCTGACGCCGAGACCGACGGTGAGGCGGGCTGCGGCGAGCTCTTCGAGCACCTGTAGGTAGACGGCGTAGGGCTGGTCGCCGCCGCCGTACTCGGAGCCGTACGGGAGTCCGAGCAGCCCGGAGGCGGAGAGCAGCGAGAAGACCTCCCGGGGGAAGTGGCCCGCGTCCTCCTCCTCGGCGGCGCGGGGCGCGATCTCCCGCTCGGCGATCTCACGGACCAGGGCGAACAGGTCCCCGGCCTCCTCGGTGGGCAGCCGGCGTTCCACGGTCTGCGGGGCGCGGTCGGGCATGGCGGCGCACTCCTCCCTCTCGGGCGCTGCGACGGCGTGCGCGGGTGGCGCGGTGCCGCCGGTGGTCACTGCTGCGCCGATGCTGCCCCCGGCGGATCGCACTCGGGGGCGCCCGGCGCCCGTGGCGCAGGGAGTATGCCCGTTCGGCGGCCTCCGGTCACACGGGGGCGCGCCTCAGGGCCCTTGCCTCGGGAGGCGAGGTCACATCAGTCCGGCCCGGGTGACGAACACGGCGAGGACGACGACCAGGGTCCAGCCCAGGACGTGCTCGAGGATCTTCGGCCCGTTGTCCTTGGGACCGCCGGTACGGGCGCGGGAGCAGTCGGCGGAGTGGGTGGTGGCGCTCATGGCCACCACAGTGCCAGCGGCAGCGACCCCGGGGTAGAGACGTTCCTCACGCCCCGGGGCGCGCCGGTCCCGCGTCAGCGGACGCCGACGGCCGCCAACGCCTTGCGCTGAGCGGGTGTCGGCCGGTCGGGGAAGTAGAGGTAGCAGACCCCGCCTGTGCCGGAGACCACTTTCCCGCTCGCGTTGTACCGCTTGGTCCGCAGCCAGATGTTCTCCCACTCGCGGCGCCGGTAGACCCTGCGCACGGCCTCGTTGCCGGGTGAGGCGGGGTCGTTGGCGATCACGTCGCCGTCCGCGGTGAAGCCGATGACGGTCATCAGATGGCCGGAGGTGCCGTAGCCGGCGCCGGTCAGCTCCTCCTTGAGGAAGGACTGTGACGTTATGGCCGGGATCCCCGCCCGGATCAGGGTCTCCAGCTCCGTGAGCGAGCGCAGCCGGGTGACGACGGCGTTCATGTCCCGGTAGGTGGCGGCGTAGGCGGCGTTGAAGGGCCAGTTGCCACAGCCCTCGTACTGGTGGTCGAAGGTGAACCTGGCCGCGTGGCAGACCTGCGGGTCGGCGAAGTCCGGGTTCACCCAGGCCAGGTCCTCCGCGCTGGGCCTGCGGCCCCAGTACTCCACGATCATCTGCGAGGAGGTGGGGCTGCACCATGCCTCGCCGCCGTTGTCGTACTCGGGGTACTGGCCGACGTGGATGTTCTGCGAGTAGCGCGGGACGGCGAGCTCGCGGTCCAGGCCGGGGGTGGAGGCGGGGACGGTGAAGCGGTCGGGGATGTCGGAGGCCATCGCGCCGAGCCGCCACACCGTCGGGGTCAGGTCCGTGCCCGGGGTCCGGTGGAGGGTCAGGCGCAGCTGGTACGAGACCAGGCGCAGCCCGCTCGTCGCGTCGTCGACGGAGAAGGTGTCGGTCCAGATGGAGCTTCTGCCGTCGCTCTGGTCGTCGACCGAGGTCCGCTTGATGTCACGGTCACCGGCCGCCCAGCGGCCCATGACGAACCAGGGGGTGGCGCCGCCGTCGCCGTAGGTGCCGCGCAGGTCGATCTGGATCCAGGTGCCGGGCGGGGTGTCGGCGTTCCAGGAGGCGATGACCTCGGTCGCGGGGACGGTGGAGGTGTGGACCGGGGACGTCCAGCTCGCGTACTCCCAGGTGGAGGTGGTGTCGGTGTGCGGGTCGGTGTAGTCGAGTCGGCCGGCGGGGGTGGCGATCACGAGTCCGGGCCGGTGGCCGGCGACGGCCCGGGTGCCGGCGGAGCCGCCGCAGCGCCAGTCGGTGTACGAGGTCCAGAAGCGGTTGTCGACGAGGCCGGGAGCGGCCGCGGCCGCCGCCGGGGCGTCCGCCTCGTCGCGGGCCCGGGCGGTCGCCGGGGCGGCGGAGGCCGCGGCCGTTCCCGCGGCGGCCGCGAGCGCCGCGGCGAGGACGGTTCTGCGCGGGGTGGAGCTGGTCATGGGCGGTGACCCCCAGTCGAGAACGGTTGAGACGAACGGACGGGGCTGCGGTGGCGCGTGAGGCACGGATGCGGGTCGAGTGCGGTGCCGGGCGTGGACCACTATCGCGGCTCGCGGAGGGCTTCTGCCAGCGATTCGACCCGCGTCGCCGCACCAATATTGGTCTCCACCACTGGCGGCGCCACGCCCCTGACCTGCGACGAACGGCCTTCGCCTACGCTTGCCTCCATGACCGATCCCGACCGCGCCGCCGACGCGCTGCGCAGCCTGCCGCCCTCCTGCGGGCCGGTGCGGCTGGTCGCGGTCGACGGTCACGCCGGCTCCGGCAAGTCCACCTTCGCCGCCCGCCTCGCCGCCCGGCTGGTCGCGCCCGTCCTCCATCTCGACGACCTCGCCACCCACGAGGAGCTGTTCGCGTGGACGGACCGGATGCGGGAGCAGGTCCTCGCGCCCCTCTCGCGGGGCGAGGCCGCTCTCTATCACCCGTACGACTGGAATCTGCGGACCTTCGGCCCGCCTCGGGAGCTGCCCCCGGCGCCGGTCGTCCTCGTCGAGGGTGTCGGTGCGGGCCGGCGCGCCATGCGGCCGCATCTCGCCGCGCTGCTCTGGATGGAACGGGGCCCCGAGGAGTCCTGGGTACGCGGCCGGGACCGCGACGGACCGACGCAGTCCGCTTTCTGGGACGGCTGGACGGTGGCGGAGACTCGCCATTTCGACGCGGACCCTTCGCGGCCCTTCGCCGACACGCTGGTACGGGAGTGGCCTGAGGGGTACGAGTGGCTTCCTGGGCCCTCTGTGGCAGCCAGCCCGAACCACATCCTCACGGAGCGTGATGGTTCCCGCCTCCGGAAATGAGTAGCCGGAAGCCCACTTCCGCAAGTGCCTCAACTCACCTTGACCCAAGGGGCGTACAGGTCTTACGTTCTCAATGTGCGGCTTTTCGAAGTCGCCGCAGACGCGAAGCCCCCGGTTGTTCCCCCGTGATCGGGGGCTTCGTTCTGCCCCGATCATCCCCTTTCTCCGGCCCCTCTCCGACCCCGATGCTCACCCAGGGTCACGGCTACCGGATCATGTACTTCTCCTTCGTCGCGCACGCTCTGTGCAGGTACGATGCCCCTCGGTGGGGTCATATCCCGTCCACGAGAAGGCGGTTCTGTACGGCTTCCGGCGGGAACCCGCCCGCCGGGACAGCAACGGGGGCACGTTTTGTGGGGGACCCGATGGACATCGGCACGCAGGGCGGACAGGCCCCGGCCGAGCTCGCCTGGCTGCGGGGAGTCGACGCCTACACGATGGGCGCCTATCCGCAGGCGGAGGAAGAGTTCCGAACGGCGGTACGCGTCGATCCCGGCATGGCGGACGCCTGGCTCGGGCTGCACGCGCTGCGCGTGGACACCACCACCGCGCTGCTGCGGATGTACCGCAACCGCGACCGCTTCGGAGAACAGCGCGCCCGGCACCGCCGGACCCTGAACTCCTGGTACTGGCTCGGCTGGTGGGTGCAGCCGGTACTGGAGAGCCCGCGCGATCTGCTGCTCGCGCATGCCTCGCACTGGCTGGACGGACGCCATGTGCCGGAACTGGACCGGGCGTTGGCGGGGCTGCCGCCGGTCGACACCGATCCCCAGGTCCGCTTCCTGCACGCCTGCCGGTCCTATCTCGTCAAGGACTGGGACCAGTTGGTCCGGCACACCGAGTCGCTGGTCGACGATCCCCTGCTCGGCATCGAGGCGGGACTCTTCGGTGGAATGGCCCGGGTGCGCCTGGAGATGTTCGGCCAGGCGGAGCCGCTGCTGTCGGCGTCGCTGATGAGGTGCCGCAGCGAGCAGCCGCAGCGCAAGGAGCTGCGCTACTGGCTGGCCCGCGCGCACGAGGGCACCGGACGGAGCGCCGCCGCCCTGCCGCTCTACCGGGCGGTGCACCGCATCGACCCGGCGTTCATGGACACGGCCGCCCGGCTCGCGGCGATCACCGAGTACGACGGCTTCGAAGGCCCGGACGACCCGGCGGGGCTCGCCGCGGTGACCCTCGGCGGCGTCGGACAGGACACGGCCGACGCGACACAGACCGACCCCGAGGGGACCGCCTCCGACGCGCTGCGGCTGGGCTCGGAGCCCGGTCCCCCGCCGGCTCCGGGCGGGCCTCCCGAACCCCCGGACGTCGTACGGCAGAAGGCGGTCATCCCCCTGCAGCCGGCGCCGCCCCGCTTCCCCGCCAGCCCCACCGACCCGGCGCTGCTCGCCGAGGCGCTCGCCGAACTGGAGCGCATGGTCGGGATGGAGCCGGTGAAACGGCAGGTCAAGGCGTTGTCGGCACAGCTGGAGATGGCCCGGCTGCGGGCCGGTCAGGGTCTCCCCGTCCAGCCGCCGAAACGTCACTTTGTCTTCTCCGGCCCCTCCGGCACCGGGAAGACCACGGTCGCCCGGATCCTCGGACGGGTCTTCTACGCCCTCGGACTGCTCGGCGGCGATCATCTGGTGGAGGCCCAACGCGCCGATCTGGTCGGCGAGTTCCTCGGCCAGACCGCGGTCAAGGCGAACGAGCTGATCGACTCGGCGATCGGCGGAGTCCTCTTCGTCGACGAGGCGTACTCCCTCTCCAACACCGGCTACAGCAAGGGTGACGCGTACGGCGACGAGGCCCTTCAGGTGCTCCTCAAGCGCGCCGAGGACAACCGGGACCACCTGGTGGTGATCCTGGCCGGCTACCCCGAGGGCATGGACCGGCTGCTCGCCACCAACCCGGGGCTGTCCTCGCGTTTCACGACCCGGGTCGACTTCCCCTCGTACCGGCCGCTCGAACTGACGGCGATCGGCGAGGTGCTGGCGGCGGCGAACGGGGACTGCTGGGACGAGGAGGCGCTGGACGAACTCCGCTCGATCAGCGGCCATGTCGTCGACCAGGGCTGGATCGACGAGCTCGGCAACGGCCGCTTTCTGCGCACGCTGTACGAGAAGTCCTGCGCCTACCGGGATCTGCGGCTGTCCGGCTATCCGTGCACCCCGACGCGCGACGATCTGGCCACGTTACGCCTGGCCGATCTGATGCAGGCCTATGGCGAGGTCCTCTCGGGCCGCGGACCGACGACCCGGAGGCCCCAGGAGCCACCGGGCATGTGACGGCGGTCGGTGGCCCGCCGGACGCGTACGCCCGGCGGGCCGCTGTCAGCCCGCCAGCGCCTGGGCCGAACGCTCGGGACGCTGTTCGCCGAGCGGCACGGCGGTGAGCACCTCGGTGCGATGCGCGGAGTCGCGGACCTCACCGACCAGCGTCTCCAGCACGTCCTCCAGTGCGACCAGCCCGAGGACGCGGCCCGATCCGTCCGCGACCTGTGCGAGGTGGGTGGCCGCCCGGCGCATCACGGTGAGGGCGTCGTCGAGCGGAAGCTCGGCCCGGACCGTCGCCATGGGGCGCCAGATGTGCTGGGGCACCGCCCGTTCCCGCTCCTCCAGGTCGAGCACGTCCTTGACGTGCACGAAGCCCATGTACGTCCCGCGCCCCTCGGCGCAGACCGGGAAGCGCGAGTAGCCGGTGCGTACGGTGAGCTCCTCGATCTCCCTCGGTGTGACGGACGGGGTGACCGTGACCAGGGTGGCCGGGGCGATGAGGACGTCCGTCACCGGGCGGCTGCCCAGTTCGAGGGCGTCCTCGAGCCGCTCCTGCTCCGCCGGGTCGAGCAGCCCCGCCTGGCCCGCGTCCTCGACCAGCCGGCCGAGCTGCGCGCTGGTGAAGACCGCCTCCACCTCGTCCTTGGGCTCCACGTGGAAGGCCCGCAGCACCAGTCGGGCGCAGGCGCCGAGCGCTCGGGTCACCGGCCGGCAGATCCGGGCGAATCCGACCAGACCGGGACCGAGCCACAGCGCGGTCCTCTCCGGGGCCGCCATCGCGAGGTTCTTCGGGACCATCTCGCCGATGACGAGGTGGAGGAAGACGACCGCGGCGAGCGCCAGGACGTACCCCAGGGGATGGATCAGCCCGGCGGGCACGTGGACGGCGTGGAAGACCGGTTCGAGGAGGTGCGCCACGGTCGGCTCGGCCACCGCGCCCAGGGTCAACGAGCAGACCGTGATGCCGAACTGGGCGGCGGCCATCATCTGCGGCAGGTTCTCCAGGCCGAAGAGCACCTTGCGGGCCCGCTTGCCGCCGAGCGGCTCGATCTGGCTGCGGCGTACGGAGACGAGCGCGAACTCGGCGCCGACGAAGAAGCCGTTGGCCACCACCAGCAGGGCGGCGAACAGCAGTTGGACCACGCTCATCGGACGGCCTCCGGCACCAGGGGCAGTTCGGCGGTCCTGACGATCCGTACCCGCTCCGCGCGGTAGCGGTCCACCTGCCGCACCGAGAGCCGCCAGCCCGGGAGTTCGGCCCGGTCCCCGGGCGCCGGGATGCGTCCGAGGAGATCCGCGACGAGCCCGGCGACGGTCTCGTACGGCCCGTCGGGCACGTCGAGGCCTATCCGGTGCAGGGTGTGGACCCGGCAGGAGCCGTCGGCCTCCCAGGCGGGCCGGCCGTCCTCGGCGGCCACGGCGGCCAGCTCGGGCCGCTCGTCGGTCGCGGTGTCGTGCTCGTCGCGGACCTCGCCGACGAGCTCCTCGACGATGTCCTCCAGGGTGACGACCCCGGCCGTGCCGCCGTACTCGTCGACGACGACGGCGATCGGCTGCTCCCGGCGCAGGCGCTCCAGGAGCGCCTGCGCGGGCAGGGTCTCGGGGACGAGCAGCGGCGGTACCGCGATACGGCCGACCGGGGTGCGCAGTCGCTCGTGCAGGGGCACGGCGAGCGCGTCCTTGAGGTGGACCATTCCGACGATCTCGTCGATGCGTTCGCGGTAGACGGGGAAGCGGGAGAGTCCGGTGGCCCGGGTGAGGTTGAGGACGTCAGCCGCGGTGGCGTCCGACTGGAGCGCGCTCATCCGCACCCGCGGGGTCATGACCTGCTCGGTCGTGAGCCCGCCCAGGGACAGGGTCCGTACGAAGAGGTCGGCGGTGTCCTGTTCCAGCGTGCCCGCCCGGGCCGAGTGCCGGGCCAGCGAGACCAGCTCGCCGGGGGTACGGACCGAGTCCAGCTCCTCGGTGGGCTCGACGCCCAGGAGCCGGACCAGCCGGTTGGCGACCCTGTTCAGCAGGGCGATCACCGGCCGGAAGGCGGACGCGAAGAGGTGCTGGGGACCGGCCACGAACCGCGCCACCTGGAGCGGGCGGGAGACCGCCCAGTTCTTGGGGACGAGTTCGCCGATCACCATCTGGACGGCGGAGGCGAACAGCATGCCGATCACCACGGCGACGCCGGAGACGGCGCCCTCGGGCAGTCCGGTCGCGGTGAGGGGACCGTCGAGGAGCTGGGCGAGGGCGGGCTCGGCGAGCATTCCGACGACGAGCGAGGTGATCGTGATGCCGAGCTGGGTGCCGGAGAGCTGGAAGGACAGCTCGCCGAGGGACTTCACGACGGTGCGGGCGCGCCGGTCGCCGGCGGCCGCGGCCCGTTCGGCTTCGGGGCGTTCCACGGTGACGAGGCCGAACTCGGCCGCCACGAAGAAGCCGTTGGCGAGGATCAGGAGGAAGGCTGCCGCGAGCAGCAGAAGCGGGATGATCATGCCGCCGCCTCCGTGGAGGGGGCGGCGCAGGTACTACCGGACGATCCGTCCATTGCCGGAGGGAGTCACTCCTCGGGTCGCAGGGTGGCCCCGCGGGCCGCGGCAGCGGCCCTGCACATGCGAGGCGGTGGTGCCGCTCGGCACCACCGCCTCCAGAGTAATCACGCCGACCCCGCCGAGGGCAGGGGGTCGGCCCCCGTTCGGGGGACGCGCGGGCCCGTCGGGCTCAGCTCGCGTCGGCTCCGGTGCCGCGGCTGTCGGCCAGCGCGCGCAGGGCGCGGGCGTCACGAATGGCCTGCTCCCTGGCGATGCCGGGCTGGATGCCCAGCGCGGGCAGGCTCGTGCCGTCGCTCAGGTCCAGGAAGACCCAGGCGTCGCCCGGCCGCAGGTTGACCCGCAGGATCTCGGCCCACGCGAGTCGGCGCGTCCGGGTGATGTTGACGACGGTGACGCCGTCGTCGTCGGCGACGACCTTGGGGCGGCTGAGCATCGTCAGCACTCCGAGGAAGAGGGCCGCGGTGAGGATGAAGCTCGCGCGCTCCCCCGGCCCCAGCTTCTCCAGCATCATCGCGACGGCGGTGATCACGACGAACATCACCGTCCCGATCGTCAGCAGGACCGCTCGGGTTCGGGCGGGCCGGAAGGTGACCGGAAGGGCGGGGACGGGTGCGTCGGACATCGGTTCGTCGTTCCTTCGTGCCTGCGGGAGGGTCAGAGGCGGCAGGCGTGGATGGCCGTCGTCAGGATGGCGCGGGCACCCAGCTCGTACAGGTCGTCCATGATCCGCTGCGCCTCCTTCGCCGGGACCATGGCGCGAACGGCGACCCAGCCCTCGTTGTGCAGGGGGGAGATCGTGGGCGACTCGAGGCCCGGGGTGAGGGCGACGGCCTGCTCCAGGTGCTCGGCGCGGCAGTCGTAGTCCATCATCACGTACGACCGGGCGACCAGGACGCCCTGGAGGCGGCGCAGGAACTGCTGGACCTGCGGCTGGTCGGCGTCGGCGCCGTTGCGCCGGACGACCACGGCCTCGGACTTGAGGATCGGCTCGCCGATGACCTCCAGGCCGGCGTTGCGCAGGCTGGTGCCGGTCTCGACGACGTCGGCGATGATCTGCGCGACACCGAGCTGGATGGCGGTCTCGACGGCGCCGTCGAGGTGGACGACGGAGGCGTCGATCCCCTGGTCGGCGAGGTGCTTGGCGACGATGCCCTCGTAGGAGGTGGCGATCGTCATCCCGTGGAAGTCCTCGGGGCCGTTCGCGGTGCCGGGCCGGGTGGCGTAGCGGAAGGTCGACCGGCCGAAGTTCAGCGGGAGGATCTCCTCGGCGTTGGCGCCGGAGTCGAGCAGCAGGTCACGGCCGGTGATGCCGATGTCGAGCTTCCCGGAGGCCACGTAGATCGCGATGTCCTTGGGGCGCAGGTAGAAGAACTCGACCTCGTTCTCGGGGTCGATGACCACGAGCTCCTTGGACTCCTTGCGCTGCCGGTAGCCGGCCTCATGGAGCATCGCCGACGCAGGTCCGGACAGTGAACCCTTGTTGGGGACGGCGATGCGCAGCATGGGATGAGCTTCCTTTGCCTGAGAGTGTTGGGGAGGGTGAGTGACGTATGCGCTCAGAGGTGGGCGTAGACGTCGTCGAGGGAGATCCCGCGGGCGACCATCATCACCTGGACGTGGTACAGCAGCTGCGAGATCTCCTCGGCGGCGGCTTCCTTGCCCTCGTACTCGGCGGCCATCCAGACCTCGGCGGCCTCCTCGACGACCTTCTTGCCGATGGCATGGACGCCCTTGTCCACCAGTTCCGCGGTGCGGGAGGTGGCCGGGTCGCCGTTCTCGGCCTTGAGCTTGAGCTCGGCGAAGAGCTCTTCGAAGGTTTTGTTCGCCATGATGGTCCTAAGAGTACGGGGTAAGGGTCGCGTACTTAGCGCCAGGGTTCGCTGACCGTGCGCAGCGTCGTCGCGGTGGCGACGGCGGCGGTGACGGCCTCGTGGCCCTTGTCCTCGCGGGAGCCTTCGAGGCCGGCCCGGTCGAGGGCCTGCTCCTCGTTGTCCACGGTCAGGACGCCGAATCCGATGGGTACGCCGGTGTCGATCGAGACCTGGGTGAGGCCGTGGGTGACGCCCTGGCACACGTACTCGAAGTGCGGGGTTCCGCCGCGGATGACGACGCCGAGGGCCACCACGGCATCGTAGCCGCGACCGGCGAGGACCTTCGCCACCACCGGCAGCTCGAAGCTGCCGGGGACGCGCAGCAGCGTCGGCTCGTCGATGCCGAGCTCGTGCAGGGCCCGCAGGGCTCCGTCGACGAGTCCGTCCATGATCTTCTCGTGCCACTGTGCCGCGACGACCGCGACCCGGAGGTCGCCGCAGTTCTTCACGCTGAGGACGGGTGCGCCCTTGCCGCTCATGTCTCTCCTAGCTCGGTACTGATCGCTGACTTACTGGTTGCCGCAGGTGGACGCGGTCTCCGTGTCCAGCCAGGGCAGGTCGTGCCCCATCCGGTCCCGCTTGGTGCGCAGGTAGCGGAGGTTGTGCTCGCCCGCCTGGACCGGCATGGCCTCGCGGCCGTCGACCTTCAGGCCGTGCCGGGTGAGGGCGGTGATCTTGTCGGGGTTGTTGGTCATCAGCCGCAGGCTGCGGACCCCGAGGTCGCCGAGGATCTGCGCGCCGGCCGCGTAGTCGCGGGCGTCGGCGGGCAGGCCCAGCTCCAGATTGGCGTCGAGGGTGTCGCGGCCGCGCTCCTGGAGCTCGTACGCCCGCAGCTTGGACAGCAGTCCGATGCCGCGGCCCTCGTGGCCGCGCAGATAGACGACGACTCCGCGGCCGGTCTCGGTGATGCGGTCCATGGACGCCTGGAGCTGCGGGCCGCAGTCGCACCGCAGCGAGTGGAAGATGTCGCCGGTCAGGCACTCGGAGTGGACCCGGACCAGGACGTCCTCGCCGTCGCCGATCTCGCCGTGGACGAGGGCGACGTGCTCGACGCCGTCGACGGTGGAGCGGTAGCCGTACGCGGTGAAATCGCCGTGCGCCGTCGGCAGCCGGACCTCGGCCTCGCGGCGGACCGTCGGCTCGGCGGAGCGGCGGTACGCGATGAGGTCCTCGATCGAGATGATCGTGAGGCCGTGCTTGCGGGCGAACGGGACCAGCTCGGGCAGGCGCAGCATCACGCCGTCCTCGCCGGCGATCTCGACGATCGCGCCGGCCGGGCGCAGGCCCGCGAGGCGGGCGAGGTCGACGGCGGCCTCGGTGTGGCCGTTGCGGGCCAGGACGCCGCCGGGCTTGGCGCGCAGCGGGAAGATGTGGCCGGGGCGGACGAAGTCACTGGGCTCGTGCTCGCCGCTCGCCAGCATCCGCAGCGTGGTGGCGCGGTCGGCGGCGGAGATGCCGGTGGTGACGCCGTGGGCCGGCGCCGCGTCGACGGAGACCGTGAAGGCCGTCCGCATCGACTCGGTGTTGTGCTCGACCATCTGCGGGAGCTCGAGGCGCTCCAGCTCGTCGTTCTCCATGGGGGCGCAGATCAGGCCCCGGCACTCGCTCATCATGAAGGCGACGACTTCGGGGGTGGCCTTCTCGGCGGCGATGACGAGGTCGCCCTCGTTCTCGCGGTCCTCGTCGTCGACGACGACGACGGGGCGGCCCGCGGCGATGTCGCGGATGGCCTGCTCGACGGGGTCGAGAGAGAGGTCGGTGACGTCCCAGATGGAATCCTGGGGGGTTGCGCGATGCGCGTCGGGCTGGGCGGTGGCGGGCGTCTGGCGGGCACTCATGCCGTGGCTCCTTCCAGAGCGGTGGTGGTGCGCGTCCGGAGCCACCAGTCGCGCATGCCCCAGATGACGAGGGCGAAGTAGATGACGTACACGAGGCCGGAGAAGGCGAGGCCGCTGTTGAAGGCGAGGGGGACGCCGACGAGGTCGACGAGGAGCCAGGCGAACCAGAACTCGACCAGGCCGCGGGCCTGGGCGACCATCGCGACGAGCGTGCCGACGAAGATGTACGCGTCGGCCCACGGGCTCCAGGAGAGCGACGGGTAGAGGGTGAACAGGCCGCCGACGGCGAGGGTGCCGAGGACCGCGCCGGCGAGGAGCAGTCCGCGCTCCTTCCAGGTCGCGAAGCGGACGGCGATGGAGCCGTCCTGGGCCTGCTGCTTGCCCCGGTTCCACTGCCACCAGCCCCAGGCGGCGACGCCGATGACCAGGAGCTGCTTGCCGACGCCGCCGCTGAGGTGGGCGGAGGCGTAGGCGCCGACGAGGATGACGCCGGAGAGCAGCTGCGCGGGCCAGGTGAGTATGGAGCGCCGCCAGCCGAGCGCGAGGGCGATCAGACCGATCGTGTTGCCGATCATGTCGGACCACATGATGTGCTGACCGAAGGCGGTGAAGGCCTCGGAGTTGAGCCAGCTCACTTGACGTTCTCCTTGGCGTTCGGGCCGAGCAGCCGCTCGACGTACTTGGCGATCACGTCCACTTCGAGGTTGACCGGGTCGCCGCTCTTCTTGATGCCGAGCGTGGTCAGCGCGAGGGTGGTGGGGATGAGGCTGATGGTGAACCAGTCGTCGGCGGCCTCGACGACGGTGAGGCTGACGCCGTCGACCGTGATGGAGCCCTTCTCGACGACGTAGCGCGAGAGGTGTGCGGGCAGGGCGACCTTGACGATCTCCCAGTTCTCGGACGGGGTCCGGTCGAGGATCGTTCCTGTGCCGTCGACGTGTCCCTGGACGATGTGTCCGCCGAGGCGGTCGCCGACGGCCATCGGACGCTCCAGATTGACGCGGGAGCCGACCTCGAGGGCGCCGAGCGAGGAGCGCAGAAGCGTCTCCTCCATCACGTCGGCGGTGAACTCGCCGCCGCCGAACTCGACGACCGTGAGACAGACACCGTTCACGGCGATGGAGTCCCCGTGCTTGGCGCCTTCCGTGACCAGGGGTCCACGCAGGCGGAAGCGGGAGGCGTCGGCCAGCTTCTCGACGGCGGTGACCTCGCCCAGTTCTTCGACGATTCCGGTGAACACGGTCAGGCTCCCTTGAGGGTCGCGGTGATACGGAGATCGGGTCCGACGCGCACGGTCTCGGTGACGTCGAGCCGCAACGCTTCGGTGATGGTGGTGATCCCGGCGTCGGCGAGGGCGTTCGGGCCCGCGCCGAGGAGGACGGGGGCGAGATAGCCGACGACCTGGTCGACGGCTCCCGCGGCGACGAAGGCGCCGGCCAGGGTCGGCCCGCCTTCGAGGAGGACGGAGCGGACGCCCTGCTGGTGGAGCTTGGCGAGGAGTTCCGGGATGTCGAGGCCGCCGCCGCCGGGGGCGCGGGACAGCCGCCACGTCTCGGGGAAGTGGGCGGTGTCCTCGGGGAGGACGTCCTCGGCCACGGCGATCACGGTGCGGGCCGCGTCGTCGAGGACACGGGCGCCCGGCTTCACGGCACTCGCCTCGGTGTCGACGACCACGCGCAGCGGCTGGTCGGCGCCTTCGATGCCGCGTACGGCCAGGTGGGGGTCGTCGGTGCGGGCGGTGCCGGAGCCGACGACGACGGCGTCGGACTCGGCGCGCAGCCGGTGGACGTCGGCGCGGGACTCGGCGGAGGTGATCCAGCGGGAGGTACCGTCGGCGGCGGCGATCCGGCCGTCGAGCGTGGCGGCGTACTTCCAGCGGACGAAGGGGCGGCCGAGGCGTACGGAGGTGAGCCAGGCGATGTTGCCTGCCTCGGCCTCGTCCTCCAGAAGACCCTGCTCGACCTCGACGCCTGCCGCGCGCAGGGTGTCGGCACCGCCCGTGGCCTGCGGGTTCGGGTCGCCGACCGCGTACACGACCCGGCTGATCCCGGCCTCGACGAGCGCCTGGGCGCAGGGGCCGGTGCGGCCGGTGTGGTTACAGGGTTCGAGGGTGACGTAGGCGGTGCCGCCGCGGGCGCGCTCGCCGGCCGCGCGCAGGGCGTGGATCTCGGCGTGCGGGCCGCCGGCGCGCTGGTGGAAGCCCTCGCCGACCTGCTCTCCGGAGGCGTCGAGGATGACGCAGCCGACGATCGGGTTGGGGCTGGTGGAGCCGAGACCACGGGCGGCGAGCGCGATGGCGCGTCGCATGGCGGTGATGTCGGTCGGCTCTGCCACCGGGTCCTCCTGCCTCTTCGGGCACGGACTCCGGGGCCTGTCGATGACGACAGAGAGCGGGTACGACGCTACGCACAGGGATGCCAAGGCCGGGCATACCGGTCGCCGACGAGGACGACCAGCGGCGATACGGCCGAAGCGCCCCCTTGAAGGGTCGCCCGCCGCGCACTGCCTCCCATCCGGACTTTCACCGTCGGTCCAGGAATTTCACCTGGTCAACCGGCCGCTGGCTGCGGACGGGTCGCGGACTATACCGCCGGTTCGGAATTACACCGACCCCGGAGTGCGCTGCTGCTGATACAGGGCCAGTCTGCCACGCCCGCTCGTCGGCCATGCGGGTGAGGCCCTGTGGGCTGGCTCACAGCACCCCCCGGACCCCCTCTTTGGTCCAGACCTATTGACGCACTGGTCTAGTCCTCTTAATCTCCGTGTCACCTCCGAGGTACGGCCCGCCGGTGTGCGCACTCCACGGGCCCAACACGACCCACCCGTTTGTTCGTTGTGTTCTTTCACCTCCCCAGGAGGAACCGATCGTGTTGTCCCCCACGAAGACGAGAGCCTCGCTGCTCGCGTCCGGCGCGGCCGTCGCCGGGCTGCTGATCAGCTCCCTCGCCGGCGGTGTCTCGCATGCAGCCGACAACGAGAGCTGTCGCCCGGACGGGCTGTACAAGACCCCCGGCGTCGACGTCCCGTACTGCTCGGTCTACGACACCGAGGGCCGCGAGAAGATGGGCGCGGACCACCAGCGCCGGGTCATCGGCTACTTCACCGGCTGGCGCACCGGCAAGAACGGCGAGCCCGCCTATCTCGCCAACAACATCCCGTGGGACAAGATCACCCACATCAACTACGCCTTCGGACACATCGGCTCCGACAACAAGCTCTCCGTCGGCACGGACGGCCCGAACAACGCGGCCACCGGGATGACCTGGCCCGGTGTCGCCGGGGCGGAGATGGATCCGGCGTACGCCTACAAAGGCCACTTCAACCTGCTCAACAAGTTCAAGAAGCAGCACCCGGACGTCAAGACGCTGATCTCGGTCGGCGGCTGGGCGGAGACCGGCGGCTACTTCGACGACAACGGAAGCCGCGTGAACTCCGGCGGCTTCTACTCGATGGCCACCAACGCCGACGGTTCGGTCAACCAGGCCGGGATCGACACGTTCGCGGACTCGGCCGTCTCGTTCATCAAGAAGTACGGCTTCAACGGCGTCGACATCGACTACGAGTACCCCACGACGATGAAGGACGCCGGAAACCCGCTCGACTGGCAGCTCGCCAACGCGCGCCGCGCGGGCCTCGTCCAGGGCTACGCGGCCCTGATGAAGACGCTGCGCGAGAAGCTCGACCGGGCCGGCGCCGCCGACGGCAAGCACTACATGCTGACGGTCGCCGCGCCCTCCTCCGGCTATCTGCTGCGCGGCATGGAGACCTTCCAGATGCAGAAGTATCTGGACTACGTCAACATCATGTCCTACGACCTGCACGGCGCCTGGAACGAGTACGTCGGCCCCAACGCCTCGCTCTTCGACGACGGCAAGGACGCCGAGCTCGCCGCCGCCGGGGTCTACGGCTCCCAGCAGTACGGCGGCGTCGGCTACCTCAACACCGACTGGGCGTACCACTACTTCCGCGGCTCCATGCCGGCCGGCCGGATCAACATCGGCCTGCCGTACTACACCCGCGGGCACAAGAACGTGCAGGGCGGCACGGACGGTCTGTGGGGCAAGGCGGCGGCGACCACCTGCCCGGCCGGCGCGGGCCTGACCAAGTGCGGTGACGGCGCCGTCGGCATCGACAACCTCTGGCACGACAAGGACACCAACGGTGCCGAGTCCCCGGCCGGCTCCAACCCGATGTGGCACGCCAAGAACCTGGAGAAGGGGATCGTCGGCGACTACGTCACGCAGTACGGCTTCCCCGCGAACACCACGCTGACCGGCACCTACGCCCGCAAGTACGACTCGACCCTGGTCGCGCCGTGGCTGTGGAACGCGCAGAAGAAGGTCTTCCTCTCCACCGAGGACGAGCAGTCGGTGGCCGCCAAGGCCGACTACGTGGTCAGCAAGGGCATCGGCGGCACGATGGTCTGGGAGATGGCCGGCGACTACGACTGGAACGCGGGCAAGGGCCAGTACGAGATGGGCGACACGCTCACCTCGCTGATGTACGACAAGTTCAAGGCGGCCACCCCGTACGGCGCGAAGAAGTCGAACGCCGCGCTGCCGACGCGGGCCGTGAACGTCGGCGTGGAGTTCACCGAGTTCAAGCTGGGCGACTCCAACTACCCGATCACCCCGAAGATCAAGATCACCAACAACACGGCCACCGCGCTGCCGGGTGGCACGGAGTTCCAGTTCGACTACGCGACCGCGGCTCCGGGCAACGCCTCCGACCAGTCCGGCTTCGGTACGAAGGTGATCAGCAGCGATCACACGGGCAACAACGTGGGCGGCCTGAAGGGCGACTTCCACCGGGTGTCGCTGAAGCTTCCGGCCTGGCAGTCGCTGGCCCCCGGCGCGACGGTGGACCTGGCGTTCAACTACTACCTGCCGGTGTCCACGCCGTCGAACTGGACGGTGAACATCAGCGGCACGACGTACGCGCTCGCCGGTGACCTGGCGCGCGGTACGACGGTCGTGGAGCCGGGCGGCTCGACCCCGACCCCGACCCCGACGCCGACGCCGACGGGTCCGACGCCGACCCCGACGGGCCCGACCCCCACGCCGACCGGCAGCACCTGCACCGCCCCGGCCTACGTGGCGGGCACGGTGTACAACGCGGGCAACGAGGTCTCCCACAAGGGCCACAAGTGGAAGGCCCAGTGGTGGACCCAGAACGAGGAGCCGGGCACGACCGGCGAGTGGGGCGTCTGGAAGGACCTCGGCACCTGCTGACGTCCTGAGCTCCGCACGAACGCCCGGCGGCGGAACTCACGGCCCTTGCCGCCGCCGGGTCCCCACCGCGCCTTCGCCGCGGCCCGCGTGTGCGGGC
>NZ_JBHTTQ010000103.1:0-25263 GCF_042794475.1 Streptomyces sp. NPDC056527 | reverse complement strand
GGGCGGGACACCGTGTGGGTGTCCCGCCCTCCGCCGTGCGTATGTGTGCGGCCGTGCGCGTCAGGCTCAGGCGTCCTGCTGCTCCATGCCGTCGTCCGGTTCGTCGTCGAAGACCGCGCTGACGTCGAAGCGGCAGACGATCTGCTCGGGATCGGCGTGCTCGAAGGGGGCGTTGAGCCACTCCCCCGGGTCGGGCAGCTCCTCCGCGGCCGAGACCCAGAGGGTGGAGTCGCCCTCCTCCAGGCCGAACTCCTTGTGCCGTGAGGCGATTTCGTCCGGTTCATACTCTCCGAAGAGCACACCGAGGGCGGCATGCGTGCTGGCGCCGACGACGGGCGCGGCGTCCGCGCCCTCCTCGTCGTTCTCCAGATCGGCGATGCGCTGGGCCTGGGCGAGCAGGCGCTTCGGCTCCACCACCGCGTAGTCGCGACGGATCAGCACGCTGAGGGCGTGCGGCTCCTCGGGGCCCGCGTACGGCGGCAGAGAGTCGTCGGCTCCCGGGATCTCGAAGGGGGTGACCTCGTCGTACCGGTCGTAGAGCCGCTCGTCGTACGCCTCGGCCGCCGCCGCGAGGGCGTTGAAGGCTTCGTAGACGGCCGGGTCGTCGTCCCCCGAGCGGCGCTCGACCGCCTCGAGGTGACGGTCCAGTGCGGCTTTGACCGCCTCGGCGGCGGCACGTACCTCGGCAGCGGTGGGCTGCGCAGCATCAGACATGGGACGCACGCTATCCGTACCGGGCCTGTGCCCGCACAATAGATGCGATGCCGGAATACGAATTTGTCGACGTGTACGTGCCGCGCGGCGTCTCCCGCAAGGAGGCGACGCGGCTTCTGACCGACCATGCCGAGTACGGGCACTGGGAGTTGGACCGACTGAGCCTGCATCGGGACGGCAGCCGCAGGGTGCGGCTGCGCCGGCGCATCATCCGTCAGGTCCGCGCCACCTGGTGACATGAGAAGGGGCCCCGCCGTGCGGGGCCCCGTTGCGTCGCGCGGCCGTCCTAGGCGGAGTGGCGGGCGCGGCGGTAGAGCAGCGAACCGGCGAGCAGCAGACCTGCGCCGGCCGGGACGATCATCCCGAGGGGCCCGGAACCGGTCTCTGCCAGCTCCTCGGTCGCCCCGGGCTGCGTGATGGTGTGCGCACCGGGTGTGTTCGGCCCGTTCGGCGTGCCGGGGCCGCCGGGCTCGCCCGAGTCACCCGGGTTGCCAGGGGTTCCGGGGTTGCCAGGAGTGCCCGGGTTACCGGGGTTGCCCGGGTTACCGGGGTTCCCAGGGTTACCCGGATTCCCGGGGTTGCCCGGATTCCCGGGGTTACCCGGATTCCCAGGGTTACCGGGGTTGCCCGGGTTACCGGGGTTACCCGGGTGGGTGGGCTCGACGCCGTTGCCGCATCCGTTGCCGAACGCCGGGTTGATGCCGCCGATGACCGTGACGCTGTTGCCGCATGCGTTGACCGGGACGTCGATCGGCACCTGCACGGTGTTGCCGGAACCGACGCCCGGCGAGTTGCGGGTGCCGCCCTCGGCCGAGGACCCGCCACGGCCCGGCTTCGAGACGTTGGCGCACGAGTTACCGAAAGCCGGGTTGATCAACCCGATGACACTGATGGTGTTTCCGCAGGCGTTCACCGGAACGTGAACCGGAACCTGGACGGAGTTCCCGGACGCGACGCCCGGGGAATTCGAGGCCGTGCCGTTCGCACCCGAATCGGCATTCGCATAACCACCGCCGAGGGCGATGACGCTGCCCGCGGCCGCAATGGTGATCAGACCCTTGCGCGTGACCTGTCGCATAGTTGTTCCCTGCCTTCTCGGCTTCTGCCTTCCGAGCTTCGGAGCAGCCGAGCTGTGGAAGAAGAGGGCCACCGGGCACGACGCCCGGGGCGGAAATGCCCACCGGCCCCGGAGTGCATGGCACGCACTCCGGGGCCGGACCGGCTCAGACCCTCATGGGTCGAGGCACAACGTCAGGCGTTGATGCAGGTGTTGCCGAAGGTGGGGTTCAGCAGCCCGATCACGGAGACCGTGTTGCCGCACACGTTCACGGGGATGTGAACCGGCACCTGGACGACGTTGCCCGAGAGCACGCCGGGGGAACCGATGGCGGCACCCTGGGCACCCGAGTCGGCAACGGCCATGCCCGCACCCGCGAGAACGAGACCGCCGGTGGCAGCCGCAGCAGCGACGACCTTCTTGATCATTATTCCTCCTTGTTGGCAATGCGATCCCAGCCGCGGACCGCACCACCTGTAACGAGGGGGAAGTATTGGGGCTACGAGCCTATGAGCGCATTCACTCTTTCCGGTCACATACGTACGCGCGGTCGAATAGCGGGCGGTGTCGAAACAATGTGCGGAGGGCCGAATCAGGAGGCGTCGATGAACCGGTCGAGAACACGGACGCCGAACTTCAGTCCGTCGACCGGAACGCGCTCGTCCACGCCGTGGAACATGCCCGCGAAGTCCAGCTCCGGCGGCAGCTTGAGCGGCGCGAAGCCGAAGCAGCGGATGCCGAGGTCGTCGAAGGACTTGGCGTCGGTGCCGCCGGAGAGCATGTACGGCACGGCACGGGCGATCGGGTCCTCGGCCTTGAGGGCCAGCTGCATCGCGTCGACGAGGGCGCCGTCGAAGCTGGTCTCCAGGGCCTTGTCCCCGTGCACGTCCTCGCGCTTGACCCGCGGGCCGAGGATCCGGTCGAGGTCGGCCAGGAACTCCTCCTCGTAACCGGGCAGGAACCGTCCGTCGACGTGCGCGGTGGCTTGGCCCGGGATGACGTTGACCTTGTACCCGGCGCCGAGCATGGTCGGGGCGGCGGAGTTGCGCAGGGTCGCGCCGACCATCTTGGCGATGCCGCCGAGCTTGGCGAGGGTCGCCTCCATGTCCTCGGGGTCGAGCGGGGTGCCCAGGGCGTCCGAGAGCTCGTCGAGGAAGGACCGCACGGTCTTGGTGACCCTGACGGGCCACTGGTGGCGCCCGAGCCGGCCGACGGCGTCGCAGAGCTCGGTGATCGCGTTGTCGTTGTTGGTCATCGAGCCGTGGCCCGCGGTGCCCTCGACGGTCAGCCGCATCCAGTGCATGCCCTTCTGGGCCGTCTCGACCAGGTAGAGCCGCAGGTTCTCGTTGACCGTGAAGGAGAAGCCGCCGACCTCGCCGATCGCCTCCGTCACCCCGTCGAAAAGGTCCCTGTGGTGGTCGACCAGGTGCCGGGCGCCGTAGGTGCCGCCGGCCTCCTCGTCCGCGAGGAAGGCGAGGACGATGTCGCGCGGGGGCTTGCGGCCACTGCGCATCCGGTCGCGCACGACCGCGAGGGTCATCGCGTCCATGTCCTTCATGTCGACCGCGCCCCGGCCCCAGACGCAGCCGTCGGCGACCTCGCCGGAGAAGGGGTGGTGGGTCCAGTCCTCGGCGTTGGCCGGCACGACGTCGGTGTGGCCGTGGATGAGCAGGGCCGGCCGGGAGGGGTCCTCGCCCTCGATACGGGCGACGGTGGAGGCCCGCCCCTTGTGCGACTCGATGATCTTCGGCTCGAGCCCGACCTCCGCGAGCTTCTCGGCGACGTACTCCGCCGCCGCCCGCTCGCCGGGGCCGGAGTGGTCGCCGTAGTTGCTGGTGTCGATGCGGATGAGGTCGCGACACAGGTCGACGACCTCGTCCTCGCCGGTGACGCTCCGGGCGGTGTTCGACTCGCTCACGTTGCTTCCTCCCACTACGTGCCCCACGTGCTTGCTGGTGGTCGCCCCCATCCTCCCGCGCCGGGGCCCCGGGACCCAAGGGCGGCCCTCGGCCGACATGCGGCCGTCACACGGTTCCGGCCGGAACGGGGGTGGTGATCGGCCACTCCGAATGTTTGCTATGGTTTTCCACGTCGGAACGGCCCAGCGGCCGGAAAGAGAGACACCTTGTCCGGGTGGCGGAATGGCAGACGCGCTAGCTTGAGGTGCTAGTGCCCTTTATCGGGCGTGGGGGTTCAAGTCCCCCCTCGGACACCACACGAAGTCCCCGTCGAGATCATCTCGACGGGGACTTCGGCGTTCTCCCGGGGCGCCCGCGCCCGGCCCGTATCGGTCAGCCGTTCTCGACGGACGTTCGGGCCGCGGGGATGCGCGGTCCGTCGATCCTCACGTCCCGGCCCGCAGCGATCGAGCCGCCGCGGATCCCGACGGTCGGGCCGTCCACGGCGGCCGCGCCCGCGCTGTCGCTCCGGAAGGCGCCGGTGTCGCCGTCCGCCTCGTCCGCCTCGCGCAGGAGCGTGGCGAGGGAGCGGGCGAACTCGGGGTCGTTCTCGGCCAGTTCCTGGAGGTGGTCCTCGACCGCTCCGCGCCGGTTGGCGTTGTCGGGCCGGTCCCGGAGACGGCGCAGGGCTCCCTCGGCGACCGGATCGCCGTCGAAGCGGGCGGTGACGGTGTCCCAGAGGCGGCGCAGTCGGTCGGTGGCGGCGGTCTCGACCTCGGCGCCGGCGAGGTGTTCGGCGTAGCGGGCGATCAGTGCGACGACTGCGCCCGCGGCGAGCGGTTCCATGCGGCCCCCTAGGTGTCAGCGGCAGTGTGCTCCTTCCCCCGCGCAGGGGTCGCTACGCGGCGTGAAGGCGGTCTCGCTCTACGCAGTTCGACCGAGGTGCGTGCTCGGCGGCCTGCGTAGGGAGGCGTAGAGGGGTGGTTACCGTGGTGTGGTGAGACGCAGAACGAAGGCTCCGGAGGCGCCGCTCCCCCAGCGGGACGGCATCGATCCCGCGCGCGTGCGGCTGCCGGAGGATCCCGACGGGGTGTGGCTGACCGTCGGGGATCATCTGCGGGACCGCTTCGGGGGTGCCGTCGGGGTCGCACGGGTCGAGGAGATGCTCGCGGGCGGGCGGTTCGTGGGTACGAACGGGCCCTTGGGCGGCGAGGAGCCGTACGCCGCCGGGCTGCGCCTCTGGTTCCACCGGGACTTTCCGGCGGAGGAGCGGGTGCCCTTCGAGATCGGGGTCGTCCACCGGGACGAGCGGATCCTGGTCGTCGACAAGCCGCACTTCCTGGCGACGATGCCGCGCGGGCGGCATGTGACCGAGACGGCCCTCGCGCGGCTGCGGCGGGAGCTGGGGCTGCCCGCGTTGCAGCCCGCGCACCGGCTCGACAGGCTGACGGCGGGGCTGGTGCTGTTCGTCGTGCGGCCCGAGGACCGGGGGGCCTACCAGACGCTGTTCCGCGACCGGTTGGTCGGCAAGGAGTACGAGGCGGTGGCGCCGCACGACCCGGCGGTCGCGCTGCCCGTGACGGTGCGGAGCCGGATCGTGAAGGAGCGCGGGGTGATGGCCGCCCGGGAGGAGCCGGGCGAGCCGAACGCGGAGAGCCGGATCGAGCTGGTCGAGCACCGGGAGGCGCTCGGGCGCTACCGGCTGCTGCCGGCGACCGGGCGCACCCATCAGCTGCGGGTGCACATGAACGCCCTGGGGCTGCCGATCCTGCACGATCCGATCTATCCCGTGGTGCGCGAGGACGGGCCGGAGGACTTCGCGCGTCCGCTGCAACTGCTCGCGCGGACGCTGGAGTTCACCGACCCGTTCTCGGGCACGCCGTTGAGGTTCGAGAGCCGGCTGCGGCTCAGTGGCCTCGGCTGATCCACTCCTCCAGGTGCGGGGCCTCGGCGCCGATGGTGGTGGTGTCGCCGTGGCCGGTGCGGACGACCGTCTCCGGTGGGAGGGTCAGCAGCCGGTCGCGGATCGAGTCGACGATCGTGGGGAAGTGGGAGAAGGACCGGCCCGTCGCGCCGGGGCCGCCCTTGAAGAGTGTGTCGCCGGTGAAGACGGTGCCCAGGTCGGGGGCGTGGAGGCAGACCGCTCCGGGGGCGTGACCGGGCGTGTGCAGGACCTTGAGGTCCGTACCGGCGATGGTGAGGACCTGGCCGTCGGCGAGTTCGCCGTCGGGGGTGTGGTCGGGGTGGGTCTGCTTCCAGAGCGGATGGTCGTCGGGGTGGAGCAGGATCCGGGCGCCGGTGGCGGCGGCGAGGGCCGGGGCCGCGTCGATGTGGTCGTTGTGGGCGTGGGTGCAGACGATCGCGCGCAGGGTCCGGCCGTCGAGCGCGGCGAGGATGGCGGCGGCGTCATGGGCGGCGTCGATGACGATCGCCTCCGTGTCGTCGCCCACGATCCAGACGTTGTTGTCGACGTCCCAGGTGCCGCCGTCGAGGCTGAAGGTGCCGGAGGTGACGAGATGGTCGATCCGTGCCGCCATCAGAGGACCACCACCGAACGCAGGACGTCGCCCTCGTGCATCCGGGCGAAGGCCTTCTCGACGTCCCCGAGTCCGATGGTCTCGGTGACGAAGGCGGCGAGGTCGATGCGCCCCTGCTGGTGCAGGTCGATGAGCATCGGGAAGTCGCGGGACGGCAGACAGTCGCCGTACCAGGACGACTTGAGCGCGCCACCGCGGCCGAAGACGTCCAGGAGCGGGAGTTCGAGCCGCATCTCGGGGGTGGGGACGCCGACGAGGACGACCGTTCCGGCGAGGTCGCGGGCGTAGAACGCCTGCTTGTACGTCTCCGGGCGGCCGACGGCCTCGATGACGACGTCGGCGCCGAAGCCGCCGGTGAGCTCGCGGATGGCCTCGACGGGGTCGGTGGAGCGGGAGTTGACGGTGTGGGTGGCGCCCATCGCCCGCGCGGTCTCCAGCTTGCGGTCGTCGATGTCGACGGCGATGATCCTGGCCGCGCCGGCGAGGCGGGAGCCGACGACGGCCGCGTCGCCGACGCCGCCGCAGCCGATGACGGCGACGGTGTCGCCGCGGCCGACTTCGCCGGTGTTGATCGCCGCGCCGATGCCGGCCATGACGCCGCAGCCGAGGAGCCCGGCGACCTCGGGGGCGACGGACGGGTCGACCTTGGTGCACTGGCCCGCTGCGACCAGGGTCTTCTCGGCGAAGGCGCCGATCCCGAGCGCCGGGGAGAGCTCCGTCCCGTCGAGCAGCGTCATCTTCTGCTCGGCGTTGTGGGTGGCGAAGCAGTACTGGGGGCGGCCGCGCAGACAGGCCCGGCAGGCTCCGCACACGGCACGCCAGTTGAGGACGACGAAGTCGCCGGGGGCCACGTCGGTGACGCCCGTGCCGACCGACTCGACGATGCCCGCCGCCTCGTGGCCGAGGAGGAAGGGGAACTCGTCGTTGATGGCACCCTGTTTGTAGTGGAGATCGGTGTGGCAGACCCCGCATGCCTGGATCTTCACCACGGCCTCGCCGGGGCCGGGGTCGGGAATCACGATCGTCTCCACCCGCACGGGTTCGTTCCTGCCGGGGGCGACGACCCCCTGGACCTGCTGCGCCATCGGGTACTTCCCTTCCTCGGTAAGGCTCTTGGGTACCACTATCTCCTGACAAAGGGCGAGACCCCCGCAGGTTCTGCCTGCGGGGGTCTCTTCACCCGTGGGGGGTGTAGGTGGGGGCGTACGCGGTGGGGGCGTCAGTCCTTGTACGTGGCGGCGGTCGCGCGGACCCGCTTGCGCACCAGGAACCAGCCGCCGACGAGCAGGAGCCCGATCAGCGGGAGGCAGTTCACGGTGGTGCGGCTGATGCCGCCGTCCATCCACATCAGGACGAGGACGGAGCCGAGGAAGATCAGCGTGACGATCTGGGTGTACGGGGCCCAGGGCAGCTGGTAGCCGGGGCGGGTGACCCGGCCTTCCTTGGAGCGGTTCACGAACAGCAGCGAGCAGACCATGATCATGGCCCAGGTGCCGATGATGCCGATGGAGGCGAAGTTCAGGACGAGCTCGAAGGCCTCGCCGGGCATGAGGTAGTTCAGGCCGACACCGAGGACACCGAAGGCGGCGGTCAGCAGGATGCCGCCGTAGGGCACGCCGCCCTTGTTCATGACGCCGGTGAACTTGGGCGCGGAGCCCGCCAGCGACATGGAGCGCAGGATCCGGCCGGTCGAGTAGAGACCCGAGTTCAGGCTGGAGAGCGCGGCGGTGAGGACGACCAGGTTCATGACGCCGGCCGCGCCGGGGATGCCCAGCTTGTCGAAGACCGTGACGAACGGGCTCTGGTCGCCGGAGTACGCGGTGTACGGCAGGAGCAGCGCGAGGAGGACGACGGAGCCGACGTAGAAGAGGCCCACGCGCCACATGATCGAGTTGATCGCCTTCGGCATGATCTTCTCGGGGTTCTCGGTCTCGCCGGCGGCGACGCCGCACAGCTCGACGGAGGCGTAGGCGAAGACGACGCCCTGGATCAGCAGCAGCATCGGCATGACACCGCTGGGGAAGATGCCGCCGTTGTCGGTGATGGTGGAGAGGCCCGGGGTGTGACCGCCGACGTCGTGCGACGTCACGATGAGGAAGATGCCGATCAGCATGAAGGCGACGAGCGCGCCGACCTTGATGATCGCGAACCAGAACTCCATCTCGCCGAAGTACTTCACCGAGATGAGGTTGGCGGCGAGGACGACCGCGAGGGCGATCAGGGCGAGGATCCACTGCGGGACGTCGCTGAACATGGCCCAGAAGTGGGCGTAGGTCGCGGCCGCGGTGATGTCCGCGATGGCGGTGGTCGACCAGTTGAGGAAGTACAGCCAGCCGGCCGTGTAGGCGCCCTTCTCTCCCATGAACTCACGGGCGTAGGAGACGAAGGCGCCGGAGGAGGGGCGGTAGAGGACCAGCTCGCCGAGGGCCCGCACCACGAAGAAGGCGAAGACTCCGCAGACCGCGTACGCGATGAACAGGGACGGTCCGGCGTTGGCCATGCGGCCACCGGCGCCGAGGAAGAGACCGGTGCCGATCGCGCCGCCGATGGCGATCATGTTGATGTGCCGGGACTTCAGGTCCTTGCGGTACCCGGCGTCGCCGGCGTCTACGTGGGGGGACGCTCCGGATGCCGTCGCCGGTGGCGTGGCGGACAGCGTGTCGGCCGCAGGGAGGGTGCGGTCACTCATGGAGTTGTTCGCCTTCGTGAGGGGGAGGGTCTGTGCGGTACCCGGCCGCGCGCGTGGAGGTCGTCCACGGCTCTCACGGCCAGCGCACATCGTCACGGCAAGGCGGGATTTCAGCAGTGGCCAATGTCACTGAACGCCCATTTTTGAGCTACTTCTGAGGTTCCTCTGGGGCGAACGCCTGGGATCGGAAGGTCTTACGGCGCGAGAACATCCAGTTCCTTGAGCGCACCGACCGCGATCTGCCGGGTCAGCTCCTCGGCGCGGACCGCGTCCCTCTCCCGTACCGCCTCGGCGACCTGGACATGGAGGGTGACGGCGGCCGGGTCGGGATCCTCGAACATCACCTGATGGTGCGTGCGACCGGTGAGCACCTCGGCGACCACGTCGCCGAGCCGGGCGAACATCTCGTTGCCGGAGGCGTTGAGGACGACCCGGTGGAAGGCGATGTCGTGGACGAGGTACGCCTCCAGCTGCCGGCCGCGCGAGGTGGCGACCATGCCGAGCGCCTGCTCGGTCAGCTCGCGGCACTGCTCGGGCGTGGCGTGGACGGCGGCGAGTCCGGCGGCGACCGGCTCGACGGCCGAGCGGAGCACGGTGAGCGAGCGCAGCTGGCGGGGCCGGTCGGCGCCGGCCAGGCGCCAGCGGATGACCTGGGGGTCGTAGACGTTCCACTGCGCCGTCGGCAGGACGATCACGCCGACGCGGCGCCGGGACTCGACGAGGTGCATGGACTCCAGGACGCGGACGACCTCGCGCACGACCGTGCGGGAGACGTCGAAGCGCTGGGCCAACTCATCGGTGCGCAGCACGCTTCCGGGCGGGTACTCCCCCGCGGTGATCGCGAGACCCAGGGTGGCGAGGACGTGCGAATGGAGCCCCTGGGCCGGTGTCGTCATGGGGGTCAGCCTACGCGGGCACCAAGATCGACAACAAAAAGTATGACTTCAATGTCACAAGCTCTTGAATACGTCGTACCCAATGGGTTTCATAAGCGCGACGGAATCGATGTCGAAGAAGACAGCGAGGCACCACCTCATGAGCACCACCTCCCCGACGGTCCCCCGGGTCGTCGTCGTGATGGGCGTCGCCGGCACCGGCAAGACGACCATCGGTCCGCTGGTCGCCGACGCGCTCGGCGTCCCCTACGCCGAGGGCGACGACTTCCACCCGGCGGCGAACGTCGCCAAGATGTCGGCCGGCATCCCGCTGGACGACGCGGACCGCGGCCCCTGGCTCGACGCGATCGGCGAGTGGGCGCACGGCCGGGAAGGTCACGGCGGGGTGGTGAGCAGCTCCGCCCTGAAGCGGATCTACCGGGACCGGCTGCGAGCGGCGGCCCCGGGCGTGGTCTTCCTCCATCTGACCGGCGACCGCGAGCTGATCGAGAGGCGGATGAGTGAGCGCAAGGGGCACTTCATGCCGACCGCGCTGCTCGATTCCCAGTTCGCCGCCCTGCAGCCACTGCAGGACGACGAGGCGGGTGTCGCCGTCGACGTCTCCGGCTCCCCCGAGGAGATCGCCGCCCGGGCGGTCGCCGCGCTGCGCGAGTTCGCCGGCTGATCTCCGTACGACCGCCGCCGTACCCCGTCCCCCTCCTGCCCCCACCCGTCCCCTAAGGAATCAACCGTGACCAGTCTCAGCGTCGAGATGCTGGCAGCGGATGCCGTCGAGCCGATCACCTCGGCCGGCAACGCCCAGCTCGGCATAGCCGTGCTCGCCGGCATAGCCGTCATCGTCCTGCTCATCACCAAGTTCAAGCTGCATGCCTTCCTGGCGCTGACCATCGGGTCGCTGGCCCTGGGCGCGTTCGCCGGAGCCCCGCTCGCGGCGACCATCGACTCCTTCACCACCGGCCTCGGCAAGACCGTCGCCGGCGTGGGTGTGCTGATCGCGCTCGGCGCGATCCTGGGCAAGCTGCTCGCCGACTCCGGCGGCGCGGACCAGATCGTCGACACGATCCTCGCCAAGGCGAGCGGCCGGTCCATGCCCTGGGCGATGGTGCTGATCGCCTCCGTCATCGGTCTGCCGCTCTTCTTCGAGGTCGGCATCGTGCTGCTGATCCCGGTGGTCCTGCTCGTCGCCAAGCGCGGCAACTACTCGCTGATGCGGATCGGCGTGCCGGCTCTGGCCGGTCTGTCGGTGATGCACGGACTGATCCCGCCGCACCCCGGCCCGCTGGTCGCCATCGACGCGCTGGGCGCCAACCTCGGTGTCACGCTCGCGCTGGGTGTCCTCGTCGCCATCCCGACCGTGATCATCGCCGGTCCGCTCTTCTCCCGCTACGCCGCCCGTTGGGTGGACATCCCGGCGCCCGAGAACATGATCCCGGCGCGTCCGTCGGAGGACCTGGAGAAGCGCCCCGGCTTCGGCGTCACCGTCGCGACCGTTCTGCTGCCCGTCGTCCTGATGCTGGTCAAGGCGCTGGTCGACATCGTCGTGGACAACCCGGACAACGGCCTGCAGAAGGTCACCGACGTCATCGGCTCGCCGCTGATCGCGCTGCTCGCTGCCGTGCTCGTCGGCCTGTTCACGCTGGGCCGCGCGGCCGGCTTCACCAAGCAGCGGCTCTCCACGACCGTCGAGAAGTCCCTCGCCCCGATCGCGGGCGTGCTGATGATCGTCGGCGCGGGCGGCGGCTTCAAGCAGACGCTGATCGACGTCGGCGTGGGCCAGATGATCCTGGACTTCTCCAAGAACTGGTCGATCCCGGCCCTGCTGCTGGCCTGGCTGATCGCCGTGGCGATCCGGCTCGCGACCGGCTCGGCGACCGTGGCGACGATCTCGGCGGCCGGCCTGGTGGCCCCGCTCGCCGAGGGCATGGGCACGAGCGAGACGGCGCTCCTGGTGCTGGCGATCGGTGCCGGTTCGCTCTTCTTCAGCCACGTCAACGACGCGGGCTTCTGGCTGGTGAAGGAGTACTTCGGGATGAACGTCGGCCAGACGATCAAGACCTGGTCGGTGATGGAGACGATCATCTCGGTGGTCGGCATCGCCTTCGTGCTGCTGCTGTCGCTGGTGTTGTAGCCGCGGCTCTCGACTCCCCCGCACGGACCGGGTCCGGACGCCTCCTCAGGCGACCGGGCCCGGTTTCGTGCTTGTGCCCGCGTGCCAGACTTCGGGGCATGGAGCAGACCGAGAGCGCCGAACAGGTGGGGAACACCGAGCCGGTGGACGACCCCGAGTCCCTCAAGCCCCTCGCGCTGGCCTTCCCCGGGCCGCTGCGTGACCAGCTGGTGGCCGCGGTCCTGTCGGGCGGGAAGACGTCGACGACGGGTCTCATGGTGGAGTTCGAGTCGGAGGGCGAGGAGCTGCCGCGCGTGGGCGAGCGCTGGGCCCTGCTCGACTCGGAGGAGCGGCCGGTCGCCGTGGTGGAGACCACGGAGGTACGGGTGCTGCCCGTCGGGGAGATCGACCTCCCGTTCGCGATCGACGAGGGCGAGGGGTACACGACGGTCGCCGAGTGGCGGGCCTCCCATGAGAGGTTCTGGCACGGCGCCGAGATGCGGGAGTTCCTCGGGGACCCGGAGTTCACGGTGACCGACGCGACGATCGCGGTCGCCGAGCGGTTCAGGGTCGTACGGCAGTTGGGCTGAGGCTCCCAGCGCCGTGGCGGCGCACCGTGTGCGCCGCCACCGGAGCCGCCGGGCCTCGACCCGGGCCCGCCGTCCGCCCGACCGTCTAGCCCACCGCCTTCGCCGCCGCCCGGCCCGCCGCGCGGCCCGAGAAGATGCAGCCTCCGAGGAAGGTGCCCTCCAGGGAGCGGTAGCCGTGGACGCCTCCGCCGCCGAACCCGGCCGCCTCGCCCGCCGCGTACACCCCTTCCAGGACCTCGCCGTCCTCCTTGAGGACGCGCGACGACAGATCCGTCTCCAGGCCGCCGAGCGACTTCCGGGTGAGGATGTTCAGGCGTACGGCGATCAGCGGGCCGGCCTTGGGGTCCAGGATCCGGTGCGGGGACGCCGTACGGATCAGCTTGTCGCCCAGGTACTTGCGGGCGCCCCGGATCGCCGTGACCTGAAGGTCCTTGGTGAAGGGGTTGGCGATCTCCCGGTCCCGGGCGGTGATCTCGCGGCGCAGCTCCGTCTCGTCGATCAGCGGCTCGTCCGTCAGGGCGTTCATGCCCCGGACGAGGGCGGCCAGGTCCTTCTCCACGACGAAGTCGACGCCGTGGTCCATGAATGCCTTCACCGGCCCCGGCACGTCCGCGCGGGCCCTGCCGATGACGTCCCGGATCGACTTGCCGGTGAGGTCGGGGTTCTGCTCGGAGCCCGAGAGGGCGAACTCCTTGCCGATGATGCGCTGGTCGAGCACGAACCAGGTGTGGTCGTACCCGGTCCTCATGATGTGCTCGAGCGTGCCGAGGGTGTCGAAGCCGGGGAAGAGCGGGACGGGCAGCCGGCGGCCGCGGGCGTCCAGCCAGAGCGAGGACGGCCCCGGCAGGATGCGGATGCCGTGCTTGGCCCAGATCGGGTTCCAGTTCTCGATGCCCTCGGTGTAGTGCCACATCCGGTCGCGGTTGATGTGGTGGGCCCCGGCCGCCTCCGTGATGCCGAGCATCAGCCCGTCCACATGCGCGGGAACGCCGGAGAGCAGTTTCGCGGGCGGGGTGCCGAGCCGGTCCGGCCACTGCGCGCGGACGAGGTCGTGGTTTCCGCCGATGCCGCCCGAGGTGACGATCACCGCCTGGGCCCGCAGTTCGAAGGTGCCGGTGGTCTCCCGGCTGCTTGCGGTGCCTCGCTCGGCGGTGGAGGGCTCCAGGATCTCGCCGCTGACGGTGTCCACGGCGCCCGCCGTACGGCCGAGGCCGGTGACCCGGTGGCGGAAGCGGAAGGTGACGAGGCCCCGGGCGACGCCCTCGCGGACCCGCTGCTCGAAGGGGGCGACGAGGCCGGGGCCGGTGCCCCAGGTGATGTGGAAGCGGGGCACCGAGTTGCCGTGCCCGTTCGCGTCGTACCCGCCGCGCTCGGCCCAGCCGACGACCGGGAAGAAGCGCACTCCGCGGGAGTGCAGCCAGCTGCGCTTCTCGCCCGCGGCGAAGTCGACGTACGCCTCCGCCCAGCGCCGCGGCCAGTGGTCCTCCTTGCGGTCGAACCCGGCGGTGCCGAGCCAGTCCTGGAGGGCGAGCTCGTGGCTGTCCTTGATCCGCATCCGGCGCTGCTCGGGCGAGTCCACGAGGAAGAGACCCCCGAAGGACCAATGGGCCTGGCCGCCGAGGGACTGCTCCGGCTCCTGGTCGAGCAGGATCACGCTCCGTCCGGCCTCCACGAGCTCGGCGGTGGCGACGAGCCCGGCGAGGCCGGCTCCGATCACGATCACATCAGCGTCGTACGACATGGACCGAATCTTGGATACACCGATGTATCGAGTCAACCGTTCGGACCGCGCACGCCTCTCCCGTTTTCTAATGCCGAGCATTAATATGAACGCATGGCGAGGACATCGGGGCCCGAGACCAGGGACAAGCTGATCCGCGCGGCGGAGGAGATCTTCGCCGCCCAGGGCGTCGACGGCGCCCAGCTTCGCGACATCGTCGCCCTGGCGGGACAGAGCAACCCGTCGGCCGTGCAGTACCACTTCGGCTCCCGCGGCGGCCTCCTCGACGCGGTGATGGCCGGCCGCCAGCGCCGTACGGAGAAGGTCCTCGACCCCCTCCTCGCAGCGGCGGCCGACGAACCGCACGCGCTGATCCGCGCGCTCGTCACCGCCGAGGCGAGCGAGCTGCGCACCGAGCGCGGACTGCGCTGTCTGCGGATCTCCGCGCAGCTCAGCCATGAGAGCGGCGTCCGTACCCGCACCCCCCATCCCACGCTCGACGGCACCGTGTACTGGCGACTGATCGAGCGGGTCGAGGCCTGTCTGACCGCGCTGCCCGAGCCCCTGCGCCTGGAGCGTCTCGACCTGGCGCTCACCGTCGTCGGCGCGGCCATGGCCGACCGGGCCAGGCAGTACCTCGACGGCACCCGACCGCTCACGGGTGAGGCGCTCTTCCTCGCCGATCTCGTCGAGACCACCACCGCCCTGCTCCGGGCCCCGCTGCCCACGATCCGAGAGGACCTTCCATGAACGAGCCCACCGCCGCTCCCGAACCCACCCGCCTCCACGACCTCACCGGCCGGACCGTCCTCGTCACCGGCGGCGCCCGCGGTCTGGGCGCAGAGGCCGCACGGCAGGCCGTCGCCGCGGGGGCGAACGTCGTGATCACCGACGTGCTGGACGAGGACGGCAAGGCGACCGCGGCCGAGCTGGGCGAGCGGGCGCGGTTCCTCCACCACGACGTCACCTCGGAGGAGGAGTGGGCCGCGGCGGTGGCGTACGCGGTCGCCGAGTTCGGCGGTCTGCACGGCCTGGTCAACAACGCGGGGATCGCCGCAGGCTCGTTCCTGGAGAGCGAGTCCGTCGAGAACTTCCGCAAGGTGCTCGACATCAATCTGACCGGTGTCTTCATCGGGATGAAGGCAGCGATACCGGCGATGAAGGAGGCCGGCGGCGGCTCGATCGTCAACATCTCCTCGGCGGCCGGCCTGATGGGCCTCGCCCTGACCGCGGGCTACGGCGCCTCCAAGTGGGGCGTACGCGGGCTGACGAAGATCGGCGCGGTGGAGCTGGGCACGGCGGGGATCCGCGTCAACTCGGTCCACCCCGGCATGACGTACACCCCGATGACGGCGGTCGTCGGCATCGAGCGCGGCGCGGGCAAGTACCCGAACACCCCGATGGGGCGGGTCGGCGAGGCGCCCGAGATCGCGGGCGCCGTCGTGTTCCTGCTGTCGGACGCGGCCTCGTACATGACGGGCGCGGAGCTGGCCGTGGACGGCGGCTGGACGACCGGTCCGACGGTCAAGTACGTCATGGGCCAGTGAGGACGCGTCTCGCCGACCGGTGATTTCATGGCGGGATGACGAACCCCGCCGAAGAGATCCTGGACGTCGTCGACGAGAACGACGAGGTGGTCGGACAGGCCCCGCGCGCCGAGGTGTACGCGCGGGGCCTGATCCATCGCTGCGTCTTCATCCAGGCACGGGACGCCCAGGACCGGATCTTCGTGCACCGCCGCACGCCGTCGAAGCTGGTCTACCCGTCCCTGTACGACATGTTCGTCGGCGGGGTCGTCGGCGCGGGCGAGACGTACGACGACGCCGCGCTGCGCGAGGCCGAGGAGGAGCTGGGCGTGAGCGGCCTGCCCCGGCCGGAACCGCTGTTCCGCTTCCTGTACGACTCCGGGGGCGTCGCGGGGAAGTGGTGGTCCGCCGTCTACGAGGTGCGCTGCGCGCTGCCGGTGCGCCCCCAGGTGGAAGAGGTCGCCTGGCACGCCTTCCTGCCGGAGGCGGAGGTGGCCGAACGGCTCGGGGAGTGGACCTGGGTCCCGGACGGCCTGGCGGCCTACGAACGACTGCGCGCGCACCGCGGTTAAGGTTCCCGGGTGAGTGACTTCGTGCAGAGTCTTCGGCTGTGGTTCGCGCCGCAGCGGATCCGGGACGAGGGCGAGACTCCGGACTACCGGTTCTCGCTCGCCAACGAGCGCACCTTCCTCGCCTGGATCCGGACCGCGCTGGCGCTCGTCGGCGGCGGTTTCGCCGTCGACCAGTTCCTGCCCGATCTGCGCTGGGGGGTACGGGTCGGGCTCTCGCTCGCGCTGCTCGGCGCGGGCGTGCTGTGCGCACTCCGGGCGGTGAACCACTGGGTCCGCTGCGAGCGCGCGATGCGGCGCGGCGAGGACCTTCCGGTGTCTCGGTTCCCGACGGTGCTGAGTCTCGCGGTGGCCGTGGTGGCGCTGGCGATGGTGGTGGTCATCGTCTTCGGCTGGGCCGGACGGTGACACAGCCGGCGACGCCGGCCCGGGACCCGGGGCTGCAGCCGGAGCGGACCCGGCTCGCGTGGCGGCGCACGACGCTGACCTGCACGGTCGTGGCCGTGCTCGCCGCGAAGGCGGCGATCAGTGACGAGATCACACCGGCGGGGGTCGCGGGCGCGGCGCTGTCGGCACTGGTCTGGGTGGGGTTCCTGGCCGTCGCCCACCGCCGGATCCACGCCCTGGACGCGGCGCGGCCGCGGCCGCTCTCGCACCGGGGCGCGCTGCTCGCGACGGTCTGCACGATCGCACTGGCGGCGTTCGCGGTCGCGGTGGTGCTCTGACGGGAGTGGGGGCACTGGGGCCTGGCTCGCTCGACGGACCTGAGGGCCCTGGGGGCTGGCTCGTTCGACGGACCTGGGGGCCCTGGGGCCTGACTCGTTCGGCGGAACCGGGGCCCCGGGGCCTGGCTAGTCGGGCCACTCCACCGTGACCACGACCTTGCCGTTCAGGCCGCCCTCGGCGTTGGCGCGCTGGGCGTCGGCCGCCTGTTCCAGCGGGAAGCTCCGGGCGACCCGCACGGAGAGCACTCCCTCCTCGACCAGCTCCGCGAGCGCGGCGAGGTCACGGGGGTCGGGGCGCACCCAGAAGTAGCGGCCGCCGAGGCCGATGACCTCGCCGTCGGCGATCGAGGCGAGGCGGCCTTCGGGGGCCAGAACCCGGGGGGCAAGCTTGAGGAACGGGCCGCCGATCGTGTCGAAGACCGCGTCCACGCCGTCCGGCGCCAGCTCGCGGACCTGCTCCGCGAAGGTGCTCTCGTCGAACAGGACCGGCTCGGCGCTCAGCTCCCTGATCCGCTCCTGGCCCGCCTCGCGCGCCGCGCCGATCACCCGGCAGCCGAGGTGGCGGGCGATCTGGACGGCCATGGAGCCGACCCCGCCCGCCGCCGCGTGCACCAGGACGGTCTCGCCGGAGCGGACGGCGAGGGCCTGGTGGAGCACCTGGTAGGCGGTCAGTCCGGCCAGGGGCAGGGCGGCGGACTCCTCGAAGCTCATGGTGCGCGGCTTGCGGGCGAGGGTGCGGACCGGGGCGGCGACGTACTCGGCGAAGGTGCCGCGGGCGAGGAAGTCCTCGCGGACGTAGCCCATGACCTCGTCGCCGACGGTGAACTCGGTGACCGAGACACCGGGCTGGACGACGACGCCGGAGACGTCCCAGCCGGGGATGACGGGGAAGACGGCGTCGATCATCCCGTCGAGGTAGCCGGCCTGCGCCTTCCAGTCGACGGGGTTCACCGCGGCGGCCCGCACCTTGACGAGCACGTCGTCGGGCCCGACCTTCGGGTCGGGCCGCTCGCCGTACTCGAGCACCTCGGGTCCGCCGTAGCGGCTGTAGCTGATCGCCTTCATACCCCGAACGATCACGTCGCTCCTCGTGCCCCGCAAGCCGGATTGGCCCGGCAGGGCGGGTCGGGGGTGCGGCGACGCATGGATCGAGGCGCAGGGCGATACAGGGACGAGATACTCATTTCGGACTAGCCTGAGATGGTCATATCCCTTCACAGAGGCGATGCCATGACCGTTCTCCACCACGAGCACACCACCCACGCGCACACCCACGGCCCGTCGTGCGGGCACACCGCCGTCACGCACCGGGACCACGTCGACTACGCCCACGACGGGCATCTGCACCGCGAACACGCGGGGCACTGGGACGAGTGCGAGCCCACGTCGCACGTCGCGCACACCCACCCCGACCACACGCACGGGCCGGAGTGCGGACACACGGCCGTCGCGCACGGGGACCACGTCGACTACGTCCACGACGGGCATCGGCACGCGGAGCACGGCAACCACTGGGACGACCACTGAACTTCCCCGGAACGGGCCCGACCGGCAGGCACACTTGTCTTCCTGCCCTTGCCAGTCGGGCCCGTCCATCACGTCCGGGGGAATCCTTGTCCGTCACCGATCCGTATGTCGTCCGCCTCGCGCCGCACGTGCATGCCTTCGTCCAGCCGGACGGCGGCTGGTGCCTGAACAACGCCGGATTCGTGGGCGACGCCCACGAGACGCTGCTCGTGGACACGGCCGCGACCGAGCGGCGGGCGCGGCTGCTGCGCGAGGCGGTCGTCGCCGAGGGGCTGCCGCTCCCCCGCACGATCGTCTCCACGCACCACCACGGCGACCACACCTACGGCAACGGGGTCTTCCTGCCGGAGGCGCGGATCGTCGGGCACGACAGCTGCCGGGTGGAGCAGCTCGCGGCCGGACGTCAGCTCCATCTGCTGTGGCCGCAGACCGACTTCGGCGAGGTCGAGGTGACGCCGCCCTCGCTGACGTACAGCGAGCGGCTGACGCTGTACGTGGGTGAGCTGGAGGTGCGCGTGCTGCACCCGGGGCCGGCACACACGACCGGCGACTCGATCGTCCATCTCCCCGAGCAGGGCGTCGTCTTCACCGGGGACCTGGTCTTCCACGGCGGGACGCCGTTCCTGCCGATGGGTTCGCTGTCCGGCTCGCTGCGGGCGCTGGACGTGCTGCGCGCGCTGGACGCGCCGACGGTGGTGCCCGGGCACGGCCGGGTCACCGACCCCTCGGCGTACGACGCGACGGAGCGCTATCTGCGCTGGGTGGCCGAGCTGGCGGGCGAGGGCCATGCGAAGGGGGCCACGCCCCTGGAGACCGCCCGCCGGGCGGAGCTCGGGGAGTTCGCGGCCTGGCGGGAGAGCGAGCGGCTGGTGGCGAACCTGCACCGGGCGTACGCGGAGCTGGACGGGCTGCCCGAGGGATCCCCCCTGGACGCGGCGGTGGTCTTCGGCGACATGGCGGCGATGAACGGCGGCGTTCCGGTGGCGTGCCACGCCTGACGCCGTGGGCCGACCCTCGGCGCCATGGGCCACACACGGCGCCGAGGGTCGCGCCCGGCGCCGAGGGTCGGCGTGAGCCCAGGAAGGGCCGAGCGTCGCGCCGAGGGGCGACGTGAGCGCAGAGAGGGCCGAGGGTCGCGCCGAGGGGCGACGTGAGGGCAGAGAGGGCCGAGGGTCGGCGCAGGCGCGGCGCCCGGGCGCTGATCCGCCGGGCATTCCCCAAGACCCCATGCGGGCGGGCCGCGCGCCTCGTGGTGCCCGGGCGGGCCCGGCGCGAGGCGGCGTTCGGGCGGCGGCGCGCGGCCCCGGAGGGCAGGGAAGTCTGCCCCTCCGTACCTGTCGGGGCATCAACCCGCCCGGGTATACCGGAAGGCAGACGACCGGCGCCGAAGGGACCTCCATGTACGACCGAGCGAACAGCCGAGCATCGAAGAGGCGAGACGCCTCGGCCGAGCGCCCGTCCCCGTCCCGCCCGGCGGCGCCCGCCGATGCCCTGCTCGCCCTCCAGCGCTCGGCCGGGAACGCCGCCGTCGTCCAGATGCTCCACCGTGCCGGTGCCGCCCGGGACCCGCATCGGCACGGTGCCGGGTGCGGCCACGAGGAGGAGCCGCAGCCGGCGGTGCAGCGGTCCGCCGTGCACAAGGTCCTCCGCGGCAGCGGCCGGCCGCTCGACGAGCGGAGCCGCACCGACATGGAGGCGCGCTTCGGGGCCGACTTCTCCGACGTCCGTATCCACTCGGACGCCGCCGCCAGGGCCTCCGCCGCCGAACTCGGCGCCGCGGCCTACACCTCGGGCAGCCACATCGTCGCCGGGCCCTCCGGTATCGACCGGCACACCCTCGCCCACGAGCTGACCCATGTCCTCCAGCAGCGCTCGGGGCCGGTGGCCGGGACGGACCGGGGCGACGGGCTGCGCGTCAGCGACCCGTCGGACCGGTTCGAGCGCGAGGCGGAGGCCACCGCGCGCCGGGTGATGGGCCGCCCGCCGACCGCCGCCACCTCCGGCGAGGCGCCCGCGCAGGCCGCGCCGACGGCTGCCGGCACCGGCGACGTCCAGCGCATGCACCACCCGACCAAGATCGACGACGAAGCGCGCAGGCTGGTCGCCCAGGCCGAGCCCGGCCTCGACGAGTACCTCGCCGAGTACGACACCTGGAACGCGAATCGCACGAACCCGAAATGGGTCATGCTCAACGCGGAGCTCAGCGACAACATCGAGTACCTGAAGAGTCTGGTGGGTCCGCCCCAGGTGCGCGACAGGAGCGCTCTGCTCGCGGCCCTGGAGGGGACCATCCGCGCCGACCTCACCACCACCTCGTCGGAGACGATGGCGAGCTCCCGGACGGCGGCGCTCGACGCGAAGCGCAAGCTCGTCCTCGGCCGCACCGGCGACACGGGGCGATGGGCCACGTACCAGCAGGGCAAGCCGCAGACCGGGGACCGGCTGTCCGAGGACGCGCGCATGGGCCGGCGGCTGAACACCACGAAGTGGTCCGTTCCGGTCAACTACGCGTTCATGGACGGGGGCATCGCGGAGCGCGCCGTGTTCAAGATCGTCACCACTCTCGGGCCGCAGATCGAAGGCATGCTGATCGGCGGGGGACTGAACGCGGGCAACTTCTGGCAGGAGATCGAGAACCTGGGCGACGGCGCGCTCTGGGACAGCACGAAGGCGGCGGACGAAGGCGGCCCTCAGGCGATGCTGGGGCACGAGATCCTGCAGCTCATCGAGTCCGGCTACCAGTTCTTCGGCCGGGAGAGCTCCTTCGCCCAGGGCAACGCCCGGCTGGTCGCGGTCCACCCGGACCGGCCGGCGCCCGCGCCCGGGGACAAGACGCAGCCGCTCACCCTGCCCTGAGCCCTCATCCGGGCACCCACCGAGCTCTCACCCGAGCTCTCCCCGACCACTCCCCGAGCGCTCGCCGACCCGGGGGACGCCCTACGCGCCCCAGGTCGGGTCCAACCGCCGCATGGCCGCCGCGTCGTCGCGGTCGCGCATGGTGCCGTCGTCGTCCAGCCAGCGCCGGTGGAGGGTGGCGAGGGCCTCGCGGTCCAGCTCGACGCCGAGCCCCGGGGCGTCGGACACCGTCAGGCGGCCGCCGTGGAAGGCGGCGCGGGTGGTGACGACGTCCTCGGTCTGCCAGGGGTGATGGGTGTCGCAGGCGTGGTCGAGGTGGGGCAGGGTCGCGGCGACCTGGGTCATGGCGGCCAGGCTGATGCCGAGGTGGGTGTTGGAGTGCATGGAGAGCCCGACGCCGTACGTGCGGCAGAGCGCCGCCAGTTCGCGGGTGCGGCGCAGGCCGCCCCAGTAGTGGTGGTCGCAGAGCACGATCCGTACCGCCTCGCGGGCGAAGGCCTCCGGGACCTCCTCGAAGGTCGTGACGCACATGTTCGTCGCGAGCGGCACGTCCGTGCGGGCGGCGACCTCGGCCATGGCGTCCGTGCCGGTCACCGGGTCCTCCAGGTACTCCAGGACGTCCTTCAGCTCCCGCGCCACCTCCAGCGCGGTCTCCACCGACCAGGCACCGTTCGGGTCGAGGCGGAGCGGCCTGCCGGGGAACTCATCGGCCAGCGCGCGGATCGCGGCGATCTCCTGCTCGGGGGGGAAGACGCCGCCCTTGAGCTTGAAGGAGCGGAAGCCGTACGTCCGGTCGAAGCGGCGGGCCTGTTCGACGATGCCCGCCGGGTCGAGGGCCGCGCCCCAGTCGTCCGTCCCGTCGAACTTGTAGAAGAGGTACGCGCTGTACTCGACGGAGTCGCGGACCTTGCCGCCCAGGAGGGCGTGGACGGGCAGGCCGAGAGTCCTGCCCAGGGCGTCCAGGCAGGCGACCTCGAAGGCCGACACGACGGAGAGCCGGAGCTTGTCGGCGGTCTGCACCCCGCGCAGGCCGCCCGCGTCGACCCGGTCGTCGACGGCCCGTGAGTCGCCGCACACCTGCGCGGCCAGCGAGAACAGGCCATTCACGTCCGTGACCGAACGACCGGGAAGCGCCTCGGCGAGCGTTCGTGCGAGGTCCAGGTACTTCGTGTCGCCGTAGGTCTCGCCTAGGCCGACGGCACCGCCCCGCGTGACGACCTCGACCACGAGCCGGGGCGTGTGGGGCTGGTGGACGCCCTGGGTGTTGAGCAGAGGTGGGTCGGAGATCAGGATCGGGGTCAGCCGGACTTCCTCGACGATCAGCTCTGGATTCATATGTGAACTCTATTCATGAGTCCGATTGAAGACCAGAGCGCCGACACCGCTTTCCCCGCCGGACCCTGGACGACATACCGACTGGTCGGTCATCATGAACGCCGACCCGCCCCGCGTCCCCGGAGGTACACACGATGAGCGCAGTCCAGCCGCCAGGTCTCGATCCCGAGCAGTTGCGCGGATTCCTCGACCGCGAGCGGCCCGGACTCGTCGGCGGCCCGCTGACCGCCCGGCTGATCGAGGGCGGCAGGTCCAACCTCACGTACGTCGTCACCGACGGCACCGGGCAGTGGGTCGTCCGCAGGCCCCCGCTCGGCCACGTCCTGGCCACCGCGCACGACATGAAGCGCGAGCACCGGGTGATCAGCGCCCTGCACGGCACGGCCGTGCCCGTCCCCGAGCCCGTGCTGCTCTGCGAGGACGACAGCGTGCTCGGGGCGCCGTTCTACGTCATGGAGTACGTCGTCGGCACTCCGTACCGCTCGGCCGAGCAGCTCGCCCCGCTCGGCCCCGAGCGCACCCGCGAGGCCGTCCTCGGCCTGGTCGACACGCTCGTCGACCTGCATGCCGTCGACCCGGCGGAGGTGGGTCTGGGCGACTTCGGGCGGCCCGACGGCTTCCTCGACCGGCAGCTGCGCCGCTGGGGCAAGCAGCTCGACGCCTCGCGCAATCGTGAGCTGGCCGGCATCGACGAGCTCCACGCCGCGCTGGGCCGCGCCCTCCCGTCCTCGCCCGCCCCGACCGTCGTCCACGGCGACTACCGCCTGGACAACGTCCTGATCGGCGAGGACGACCGCATCAAGGCCGTCCTCGACTGGGAGATGTCGACGCTCGGCGACCCGCTGACCGACCTCGGTCTGCTCGCGATGTACAGCGCGCCGCTCGACGTCCCGCACTCCCCCGTCAGCACGACCGCCACGGCCGCCGGCCACCCGACGCCCGCCGAGCTGATCGAGCGCTACGCCGCCCGATCGGGCCGCGACACCTCCGCCATCTCCTGGTACACGGCCTTCGCCTGGTTCAAGCTCGCCGTGATCCTGGAGGGCATCCACTACCGCTACACCCTCGGCCAGACCGTCGGCGCCGGCTTCGACCGCATCGGCGAACTCGTCCCCGTCTTCATCGAGCACGGCCTCACCACCCTTCAGGAAGGCTGATCCGCATGGACTTCGCATTCGACGCACGGACCGAGGAGCTGCGGGCGAAACTGCTCGCCTTCATGGACGAGCACGTCTACCCCGCCGAGCAGACCGCGCACGAGCAGCGGGCGCTGCTCGCCTCGCCGTGGGACACCCCGCAGATCGTCGAGGACCTGAAGGCCGAAGCCCGCCGCCAGGGTCTGTGGAACCTCTTCCTGCCCGACGCCGAGCACGGGGCGGGGCTGACCAATCTCCAGTACGCGCCGCTCGCGGAGATCACCGGGCGCAGCCCCGAGTTGGCCCCGACGGCCCTCAACTGCGCCGCCCCCGACACCGGGAACATGGAGGTGCTCGCCCAGTTCGGCGACGAGGCGCAGAAGAAGCAGTGGCTGGAGCCGCTGCTGGCCGGCGAGATCCGCTCGGCGTTCGCCATGACGGAGCCCGAGGTCGCCTCCTCCGACGCGACGAACATCGAGACCCGGATCACGCGGGATGGCGACGACTACGTCCTCAACGGCCGCAAGTGGTACATCTCCGGGGCGATGAACCCCGACTGCAAGATCTTCATCGTGATGGGCAAGACCGACCCCGAGGGCGCCGACGTGCGCCGCCAGCAGTCGATGGTCCTCGTCCCGCGCGACACCCCCGGTGTCGAGGTGCGGCGGGCGATGCAGGTGTACGGCTACGAGGACCACTCCCACGGCGGCCATGCCGAGGTGCTGTTCCACGATGCCCGTGTCCCGGTCTCGAACCTGATCGGCGAGGAGGGCGGCGGCTTCGCCATCGCCCAGGCCCGGCTCGGCCCGGGCCGGATCCACCACTGCATGCGGCTGATCGGCATGGCCGAGCGGGCGATCGAGCTGATGTGCCGCCGGGCCGTGTCCCGTACCGCCTTCGGCAAGGCCATCGCGCAGCAGGGGGTCGTGCAGAACTGGATCGCCGACGCCCGGGTGACGGTCGAGCAGCTGCGCCTGCTCGTCCTCAAGACCGCCTGGCTGATGGACACGGTCGGCAACCGCGGCGCCCACACGGAGATCCAGGCCATCAAGATCGCGACCCCGCGCGCGGTCGTCGACATCATCGACAAGGCCGTGCAGGTGCACGGCGCGGGCGGGGTGTCGCAGGACTTCCCGCTGGCCCAACTCTGGGCCGCGGCGCGGACGCTGAAGCTGGCGGACGGCCCGGACGAGGTGCACCAGCGGTCGCTGGCCCGGCGGGAGCTGAAGAAGTACCTGTGAACCGGAGAGGGGGGGGCCGGGGGGGGGGCGCCCCGCGCCCCCCCGGCGGGCGGGGCGGGGGGGGGGCCAGGCCCCCCCCCCCCCCGCGGGGCGGGCGGGGGGCGCCGCCGGGGCGGCGCGGGCGCGGGGGGGCCCCCGCC
>NZ_JBHTTQ010000102.1:0-26657 GCF_042794475.1 Streptomyces sp. NPDC056527 | reverse complement strand
GTCACTGCGGGGGCCCGAGCCTTTCGTCAAATCCATTTCATGGGCACGGTGTCCGGATATCGGCCGTCGCTCTCCGGAACGTGTGTTAACGGTCCGTTTCGCGGGTGTCTGTCTGTGATCGCTTTGTCCGGATTTCGGTCTCAAGGCCCCTGGTGATGTTGTCAAACCGAGACCACTTAAGTGTGGTTTACAGCCCTGACGTACTTAATAGTTGGCTCCATTGAGCTCGGGTCAATGGGTCACGCACTGTGGGGAGTGCCGACTCACGAGCACACTCGGGGCACATGAGTGCATCGCCGTCAGGGGTGTCGGCGGACTCGAAGTGCCCCTCTTGTAGTGACAAGTGGACTCATGAGGAGGAACCCATGCGCGGTGCCAAGAGCGCCAAGTGGGTAGTGGGCGCGATTGTTGTCGCCCTGGCAGCGACCGCCTGTGGCGGAGGTAAGGGCGACGGCGGCAGCGACGCCAAGGGCCAGGTTGACCCGAACGGGATCTTCTCGATCGAGGTGGGCGAGCCGGAGAAGCTGCTGCACCCGGCCGACACGATGGAGTCCAACGGCTCGATCGTTCTGTCCGGTCTGTTCTCGCAGCTGGTGGACTACACCGCCGACGGCAAGCTCACCATGGTGAACGCCGAGTCGGTCGAGAGCGCGGACAGCAAGCTCTGGACGGTCAAGCTCAAGAAGGGCTGGACCTTCCACGACGGCACCCCGGTGACCGCCAAGTCCTACGTGGACGCGTGGAACTGGGCCGCCAACGTCAACAACCAGCAGGGCAACGCCTCCTGGTTCTCCGACATCAAGGGCTCCGAGGCCCTGCTGCCGGAGAAGGAGGGCGCCAAGCCCACCGCCGACAAGCTCAGCGGTCTGAAGATCGTCGACGACTCGACCTTCACCATCGAGCTCAAGGGCGCGGTTCCGTACTTCGTCTACAAGCTCGGCTACGAGGTCTTCTCGCCGCTGCCGGAGTCCTTCTACAAGGACCCGAAGGGCGCGGGCCTGAAGCCGGTCGGCAACGGTCCCTACAAGTTCGAGTCGTGGGACCGCAAGAAGCAGATCAAGATCGTCCGCTACGACGCGTACAAGGGCGAGAACAAGGCGAAGAACGGCGGTGTGATCTTCAAGAACTACACCGGCCTCGAGCCCGCCTACGAGGACCTGAAGTCCGGCAACCTCGACGTCATCCGTCAGGTCGGCCCGAAGGACCTCCCGGTCTACCACCAGGACCTCGGTGACCGCGCCGTGGACGCCGACCAGTCGGCGATCCAGTCCATCGCGGTCGCGTTCTACGCGGACCAGTGGAAGAAGCCCAAGAAGGTCGACCCGAAGGTCATCCAGGGCCTCTCGATGGCGATCGACCGCGCCACCATCACCAAGACGGTGCTGCAGGGTACGCGTGAGCCGGCGACCGGCTGGGTCGCCAAGGGCGTCCTCGGCTTCCAGCCGAACGCCGCGGGCGACGTCACCAAGTTCGACCCCGCCAAGGCCAAGCAGCTGATCGCGGAGGGTGGCGGCGTTCCCGGCAACGCCATCACCATCCAGTTCAACGCGGACGGCGGCCACAAGGAGTGGGTCGACGCGGTCTGCAACAGCATCACCCAGGCGACGCAGGTCAAGTGCGTCGGCGACAGCAAGGCGGACTTCCAGGCGGACCTCGCGGCCCGCAAGGCGAAGCAGGTCAAGTCCCTGTACCGCTCGGCCTGGACGCTCGACTACCCGGTGAACTCCAACTTCCTCCGTGACCTGTTCCAGACGGGTGCGTCCGGCAACCAGGGTGACTTCTCCAACCCGGCGCTCGACGCGAAGATCAAGGCGGCCGACTCCGCGGCCACCCTTGAGGAGTCGGTGAAGGCCTACCAGGAGGTGGAGAAGGAGCTCGTCAACCTGATGCCCTCCATCCCGCTCTGGTACTACAAGGTCAACGCCGGCTACTCCGAGAACGTCGAGGGCGTCCGCTACGCGCAGGACGGCGACCCGGTTCTCGAAGAGATCACCGTCAAGAAGAAGTAATCACCCAAGCGTAGTCCGCTAGCCGCAAGGCGAGGGGCCGACGGTCACACACCGTCCGCCGGCCCCTCGCACCGGCGATACGCAGTGGCTGGGGGGCCCTTCCACGACATCCGCGTACCCACAGGGGCGCGGTTGCCGGGGGAGGGCTCGTAGCGCTGCGGCTGTCACATCTCAACGGAGGCATGATGGGGCGCTATGTCGTACGACGACTGCTCCAGATGATCCCGGTCTTCATCGGGACAACCCTGCTGATCTTCCTCATGGTCTACAGCCTGCCCGGCGACCCCGTGGCGGGTCTGTTCGGCGACAAGGCCGCCAACCCGGCGACCGTGGCCAAGATCAGACACGAACTGGGGCTGGATCAGCCGATCCTGCAGCAGTACGCCAATTACATGTGGAACATCATTGCCCACTTCGACTTCGGCAACCAGATCCGTAACGGACGCCCGGTCACCGAGGTCCTGGGCGACGCGTTCCCGGTCACTCTGCAACTCGCCGCGCTGGCCTTCGCGTTCGAGCTGGTCTTCGGCATCGCGCTCGGCGTCATCGCCGGTATGCGCGCAGGCCGCCTGGCCGACAACGCGATCCTGATCTTCACCCTGCTCATCATCTCGGTGCCGGTCTTCGTCCTGGCCTTCATCATCAAGATGGTCTTCGCGTTCGAGCTGGAGTGGATCGCTCCGAACGTCAGCAACGACCAGCTGCTGTCGGAGATGATCGCGCCCGCGATCGTGCTCGGTGGTCTCTCACTGGCCTATGTGGCCCGACTGACCCGCACGTCCATGGCGGAGAACCTGCGCGCCGACTACATGCGCACGGCCGTCGCCAAGGGCCTGCCGCGGCGACGGGTCATCGGCGTCCACCTGATGCGCAACTCGATGATCCCCGTCGTCACCTTCCTCGGTACCGACATCGGCGCCCTCATGGGCGGCGCGGTCGTCACCGAAGGCATCTTCAACGTCAAGGGTGTCGGCGGCCTGATCTACGAGTCGATCATCCGCCGCGAGGGCACCACTCTGGTCGGCCTCGTGACCATCCTGGTGCTCGTCTACCTCGTCACGAGCCTGATCATCGACCTGCTGTACGCGGTCCTGGACCCGAGGATCCGTTATGCCTGACGTGACCAAGACCGCCGCCGCCGCCGTCGAGGACGCCGTCGCGCCCCCCTCCGTGACGGAGCCCGCGCAGAAGGCGAAGCAGGAGAAGGCCCGCAGCCTCTGGGGCGACGCCTGGGTGGACCTGCGGCGCAACCCCTACTTCGTCGTGTCGTCGGTGCTGATCCTCATCCTGCTGGTGATCACCGCGTTCCCCGGCTGGTTCACCAGCGCCTCGCCCACCAGGGGCGACCTGGTCAACCACTACCTGGGCCAGCCCGAGCTGGGCAAGATCGGCTCCGAGGGATGGCTGGGCTGGGACGGCCAGGGCCGTTCCGTCTACTCGCGACTGATCCACGGCACCCGTGCCTCGATCATCGTCGGTGTCTGCGTCACCGCGATCGTCACCGTCGTCGGTGGCGTGACGGGCATGATCGCCGGTTACTTCGGCGGCATCACGGACGCGATCCTCTCCCGGCTCACCGACGTCTTCTTCGGCATCCCGTTCCTGCTCGGCGCCATGGTCGTCCTGCAGTCCTTCACCGAGCGCACCGTCTGGGTCGTCGTCTTCGCCCTCGCGTTCCTCGGCTGGACCCAGATCGCCCGCGTCATGCGCGGTGCGGTGATCACCGTCAAGCAGGCGGACTACGTCCACGCGGCGAAGGCGCTCGGCGCCGGCACGACCCGGATCCTGTTCCGGCACATCCTGCCGAACGCCATGGCTCCGGTGATCGTCGTCGCGACCATCGCGCTCGGTGGCTACATCTCGGCCGAGGCAACCCTGTCCTACCTGGGTCTGGGTCTGTCCGCACCGACCATCTCGTGGGGTGTCGACATCTCCGCCGGTGTCCAGCAGATCCGTACGGCGCAGCACATCCTGCTGTACCCGTCGATCATGCTGAGCCTCACCGTTCTGGCGTTCATCATGCTCGGCGAAGCCGTACGCAACGCCCTCGACCCCAAGCTGCGCTGAGGAGGGCGTAAACGTGAGCATCATCGACAAGACCGCGACCGTTCCCGCGCCGCGCGACGGCGACGACCACAACGGTCCGCTGCTCGAAGTCCGTGACCTGCATGTGGAGTTCCACACCCGTGACGGTGTGGCCAAGGCGGTCAACGGAGTCAACTACAGCGTGAACGCCGGCGAGACGCTCGCCGTGCTCGGCGAGTCCGGGTCCGGCAAGTCCGTCACCGCGCAGGCGATCATGGGCATCCTCGACATGCCGCCCGGCAAGATCCCGCAGGGCGAGATCTTCTACCGCGGCCAGGACATGCTCAAGATGTCCTACGAGGAGCGCCGGAAGATCCGCGGTCGCAAGATCGCCATGATCTTCCAGGACGCGCTGTCGTCCCTCAACCCGGTCCTCACCGTCGGCTACCAGCTCGGCGAGATGTTCCGGGTGCACCACGGCCTCTCCAAGAAGCAGGCCAAGGTCAAGGCCATCGAACTGATGGACAAGGTCAAGATCCCGGCCGCCTCGGCCCGGGTCGACGACTACCCCCACCAGTTCTCCGGCGGTATGCGCCAGCGCATCATGATCGCCATGGCGCTGGCCCTCGAGCCGGACCTGATCATCGCGGACGAGCCCACCACGGCGCTCGACGTGACGGTCCAGGCCCAGGTCATGGACCTCCTCGCGGAGCTCCAGCAGGAATACAACATGGGCCTGATCCTGATCACCCACGACCTCGGCGTCGTCGCCGACGTCGCGGACAAGATCGCGGTCATGTACGCGGGCCGCATCGTCGAGACCGCGCCCGTGCACGAGCTGTACAAGCGCCCGGCCCACCCGTACACCCGGGGTCTGCTCGACTCGATCCCGCGCCTGGACCAGAAGGGCCAGGAGCTGTACGCGATCAAGGGCCTGCCGCCCAACCTGCTCCGCGTGCCCACCGGCTGCGCCTTCAACCCGCGCTGCCCGAAGGCCGACGACATCTGCCGCACGGAGATCCCGGCCCTCGCCCCGGTCGCCGAGCAGGACGGCACGGAGCTGCCGGGCCGCGGTAGCGCCTGCCACTTCTGGAAGGAGACGATCCATGGCTGAGCTCAGCAAGGCTGCTACATCGCCCGAGGGCTCGGCCGCGGACGCGACTCCGAACGTCACCGACGTGCACACGGTCGACGCCGCGAGCGAGGCGGAGGCCGTAGCCGCCATCGAGGCGCCCGTCGAGCGCGGTGAGCCGATCCTGCAGGTGCGCAACCTGGTCAAGCACTTCCCGCTGACCCAGGGCATCCTGTTCAAGAAGCAGGTCGGCGCGGTCAAGGCCGTGGACGGGGTCTCCTTCGACCTCTACCAGGGCGAGACCCTCGGCATCGTCGGCGAGTCCGGCTGTGGCAAGTCCACGGTCGCCAAACTGCTGATGAACCTGGAGCGGGCGACCGCGGGCGAGGTCTTCTACAAGGGCCAGGACATCACCCGGCTGTCCGGCCGCGCGCTGAAGGCCGTCCGCCGGAACATCCAGATGGTGTTCCAGGACCCGTACACCTCGCTGAACCCGCGTATGACGGTCGGCGACATCATCGGCGAGCCCTTCGACATCCACCCCGAGGTGGCCCCGAAGGGCGACCGGCGCCGCAAGGTGCAGGAGCTGCTCGATGTGGTCGGTCTGAACCCCGAGTACATCAACCGCTACCCGCACCAGTTCTCCGGCGGTCAGCGCCAGCGCATCGGCATCGCCCGAGGCCTCGCACTCAACCCGGAGATCATCATCTGCGACGAGCCGGTCTCGGCCCTGGACGTCTCCGTCCAGGCGCAGGTCATCAACCTGATGGAGAAGCTGCAGGACGAGTTCAACCTCTCCTACGTCTTCATCGCGCACGACCTGTCGATCGTCCGGCACATCTCCGACCGGGTCGGCGTGATGTACCTCGGCAAGATGGCCGAGATCGGTACGGACACGCAGATCTACGACCACCCGACGCACCCCTACACCCAGGCGCTGCTGTCGGCGGTCCCGGTCCCGGACCCGGAGGCCCGCGAGGGTCGCGAGCGGATCATCCTCACCGGTGACGTCCCCTCGCCGGCCAACCCGCCGTCGGGTTGCCGCTTCCGCACCCGGTGCTGGAAGGCCGAGGAGAAGTGCTCCACGGAGGTCCCGCTGCTGGCGATCCCCGAGCGCTTCCAGGGGCAGGACACCCCGGCCGCGCACGAGTCGGCGTGCCACTTCGCCGAGGAGAAGGACGTCATCCACGCGGCGTAGCTTCTCGAGCCGTCCACCGAGGGCGCTCCGGCCATCCGGCCGGGGCGCCCTCGGCGTGTTTCTCCCAACGGGTGTCGTAAAGGTGCATAGCGGTATCTCCAGGGTGATATTGGGGCCTATCTGATACTCGGGACCCTCAGGAGGCACCTGATGCGCGGAGCCACGCACGCCAAGTGGGCCGCACTGGCCGTCGCCGTCGCCCTTACGGTGACGGCCTGCGGCGGCGGAGACAGCGGAGGCGGTGGTGGCGCCGACGGAATCGTGAGCTCCTCCTGGGGCGATCCGCAGAACCCGCTGGAGCCCGGGAACACCAACGAGGTGCAGGGCGGCAAGGTCCTCTCCATGATCTTCCGGGGGCTCAAGCAGTACGACCCGAAGACCGGCGAGGCCAAGAACATGCTCGCCGAGAACATCGAGACGACCGACTCGACCAACTTCACCATCACCCTCAAGGACGGCTGGACCTTCTCCAACGGCGAGGCGGTCACCGCGAAGTCCTTCGTGGACGCCTGGAACTACGGCGCCTCGCTGAAGAACAATCAGAAGAACGCCTTCTTCTTCGGTCAGATCGAGGGCTACGACCAGGTCCACCCCGACTCGGGCGAGCCGACCGCCGAGACCATGTCCGGCCTCAAGGTCGTCGACGACAAGACCTTCACGGTCAAGCTCAGCCAGAAGTTCTCCACCTGGCCGGACACCCTCGGCTACGTCGCCTTCGCCCCGCTGCCCCAGTCCTTCTTCGACGACCACGCGGCCTGGCTGGACAAGCCTGTCGGCAACGGCCCGTACACCGTCGGCTCGTACGCCAAGGGCTCGCAGATGGAGCTGCAGCGCTGGGACGGCTATCCCGGAGCGGACAAGGCGCAGAACGGCGGCGTGACGCTCAAGGTCTACACCGACAACAACACCGCCTACACCGACCTGACGGCCGGCAACCTCGACCTCGTCGACGACGTGCCCGCTTCCCAGCTCAAGAACGTCGAGGCGGACCTCGGCGACCGGTACATCAACGTCCCGGCCGGCATCATCCAGACCCTCGGCTTCCCGTTCTACGACCCGGCGTGGAACAAGCCGGGTCAGGAGAAGCTCCGCCAGGGCCTCTCCATGGCGATCAACCGCGACCAGATCACCGACACGATCTTCCAGAAGACCCGCACCCCGGCCGTCGACTGGACCTCCCCCGTCCTCGGCGAGGAGGGCGGCTTCAAGGACATCTGCGGCGACTTCTGCAAGTACAACGCCGAAGAGGCGAAGAAGCTGGTCGCCGAGGGCGGCGGCATCCCCGGCGGCACGATGACGATCACCTACAACGCCGACACCGGCTCCCACAAGGAGTGGGTGGACGCCGTCTGCAACTCCATCAACAACGCCCTCGGCAACAACCGGGCCTGCGTCGGCAACCCCATCGGCACCTTCGCCGACTTCCGCAGCCAGGTCAGCACGCAGAAGATGAAGGGCCCGTTCCGGGCGGGCTGGCAGATGGACTACCCGCTCATCCAGAACTTCCTGCAGCCGCTCTACTACACCAACGCCTCGTCGAACGACGGGAAGTACAGCGACCCGGAGTTCGACAAGCTCGTCGACCAGGCCAACGCTGAGTCCGACATCACCAAGGCCGTCCAGACCTTCCAGAGCGCCGAGGAGGTCCTCCGCGACGACATGGGGGCGATCCCGCTCTGGTACCAGAACGGCAGCGCGGGCTACTCCGAGCGCATCTCCAACGTGACCCTGAACCCCTTCAGCGTCCCCGTCTACGACCAGATCAAGGTCAACTGACGCAGCTCGTCGGCGTACGGCCCGGCCTGGCGATCACGCGCGAGCCGGGCCGTACGCCTTCCCCACACCCCCGGAGCCCCTCATGGGACGTTATGTGATCCGGCGTCTGCTGCAGATGATCCCGGTCTTCATCGGCGCCACCCTGCTGATCTTCCTCATGGTCAACGTGATGGGCGACCCCATCGCCGGCCTCTGCGGCGACCGCGCCTGCGACCCGGCGACAGCCGCCCAGCTGGAGAAGGAGTTCGGCCTCGACAAGCCGGTCTGGCAGCAATACCTGATCTACATGGGCAACCTCTTCACCGGTGACTTCGGTACGGCCTTCAACGGCCAGCCGGTGACCGAGCTGATGGCGAGCGCCTTCCCCGTCACCATCAGGCTCACGATCGTCGCGATCCTCTTCGAGATCGTCATCGGCATCAGCCTCGGCGTGCTGACGGGTCTGAAGCGCGGCCGCCCGGTCGACACCACCGTGCTGCTGCTGACGCTGGTCGTCATCTCCATCCCGACCTTCGTCACGGGCCTGCTGCTCCAGCTTCTGCTCGGCGTGCAGTGGGGCTGGATCAAGCCCGCCGTCTCGCCCGAGGCCCCGTTCAACGAACTGATCGTCCCCGGCCTCGTGCTCGCCTCGGTCTCCCTGGCGTACGTCACCCGGCTCACCCGGACGTCGATCGCCGAGAACAAGCGCGCCGACTACGTCCGCACCGCCGTCGCCAAGGGTCTGCCGCGCCGACGGGTCATCACCCGCCATCTGCTGCGCAACTCGCTCATCCCGGTGGTCACCTTCATCGGCGCCGACATCGGCGCGCTGATGGGCGGCGCCATCGTCACCGAGCGGATCTTCAACATCCATGGCGTCGGCTACCAGCTCTACCAGGGCATCGTGCGCCAGAGCACCCAGACCGTCGTCGGCTTCGTGACCGTCCTCGTCCTGGTCTTCCTGGTGGCGAACCTGCTCGTCGACCTCCTGTACGCCGTCCTTGACCCGAGGATCCGCTATGCCTGAGCCCCTTCAGCCGCATGAGCCGTTCGACGACGGGCGGGCCATCGACCACACGGGTGCGGGCGGCGCCACGGACCTCGCCATGGAAGAGGGCGAGTCGCTGGAGAAGACCCCGGGCGGCCCCCTGGGCACCGGCCCCGCGGGCAAGCCCCGCTCCCTGTGGTCCGACGCCTGGCACGATCTGCGCCGCAACCCCGTCTTCATCATCTCGGGCCTGATCATCATCTTCCTGGTGATCATCTCCATCTGGCCCTCCCTGATCGCCAGCGGAGACCCCCTCCAGTGCGACCTCTCCAAGGCGCAGGAGGGCTCCCAGCCCGGCCACCCCTTCGGCTTCAACGGCCAGGGCTGCGACGTCTACACCCGTACCGTGTACGGCGCCCGGACCTCCGTGAGCGTCGGCGTCCTCGCCACCCTCGGCGTCGCGATCCTCGGCTCCGCACTCGGTGGCATCGCCGGCTTCTTCGGCGGCGCCTCGGACGCCGTCCTCTCCCGGATCACCGACGTCTTCTTCGCCATCCCCGTCGTCCTCGGCGGACTCGTCCTGCTGTCGGTGGTCACCAGCAGCACGATCTGGCCCGTCATCGGCTTCATGGTGCTCCTCGGCTGGCCGCAGATCTCCCGCATCGCCCGCGGCTCCGTCATCACCGCCAAACAGAACGACTACGTCCAGGCCGCCCGCGCGCTCGGCGCCTCCAACTCCCGGATGCTGCTGCGCCACATCACGCCCAACGCCGTCGCGCCGGTCATCGTCGTGGCGACCATCGCCCTCGGTACGTACATCTCGCTGGAAGCGACCCTGTCCTACCTGGGCGTCGGGCTGAAGCCGCCGACCGTCTCCTGGGGCATCGACATCTCCTCGGCCTCGCAGTACATCCGCAACGCCCCGCACATGCTGCTCTGGCCGGCGGGCGCGCTCGCCATCACCGTGCTCGCGTTCATCATGCTCGGCGACGCGGTGCGCGACGCCCTCGACCCGAAGCTGAGGTAGCCGCCCATGCTGCTCGAAGTGAGCGATCTGCACGTGGAGTTCCACACCCGGGACGGGGTGGCCAAGGCCGTCAACGGGGTCAGCTATTCGGTCGAAGCCGGCGAGACGCTGGCCGTGCTCGGCGAGTCCGGCTCCGGCAAGTCCGTGACCGCGCAGGCCATCATGGGCATCCTCGACATCCCGCCGGGAAAGATCACCGGCGGCGAGATCCGCTTCCAGGGCCAGGACCTGCTGAAGCTCAAGGAGGAGGAGCGGCGCAAGGTCCGGGGCGCGAAGATGGCGATGATCTTCCAGGACGCCCTGTCCTCCCTCAACCCCGTCATCAGCGTCGGCGACCAGCTCGGCGAGATGTTCCAGGTCCACCAGGGCCTGTCGCGCAAGGACTCCCGCGCCAAGGCCGTCGAACTCATGGACCGGGTCCGCATCCCGGCGGCCAAGGAACGCGTGGGGCAGTATCCGCACCAGTTCTCCGGGGGCATGCGCCAGCGCATCATGATCGCGATGGCGCTCTCCCTCGAACCCGAGCTGATCATCGCGGACGAGCCGACGACCGCCCTCGACGTCACCGTCCAGGCCCAGGTCATGGACCTCCTGGCCGAGCTCCAGAGCGAGCTCAACATGGGCCTCATCCTCATCACCCACGACCTCGGCGTCGTCGCCGACGTCGCCGACAAGATCGCCGTCATGTACGCCGGGCGGATCGTGGAGACCGCCCCCGTCCACGAGATCTACAAGGCGCCCGCCCACCCCTACACCCGCGGACTGCTCGACTCGATCCCGCGCCTGGACCAGAAGGGCCAGGAGCTGTACGCGATCAAGGGCCTGCCCCCGAACCTGCTGGCCATCCCGTCCGGATGCGCCTTCAACCCGCGCTGCCCGCTCGCCCGGGACGTGTGCCGCACCGACGAGCCGCCGTTGTACGAAGTGTCGGAGGAACGCCGCAGCGCGTGCCACTTCTGGCAGGAGGCCCTCCGTGGCTGAGCCGATTCTCCAGGTCCGGGACCTGTACAAGCACTACCCGCTGACCCGGGGCGTCCTCTTCAAGAAGCAGGTCGGCGCCGTCAGGGCCGTCGACGGCGTCGACTTCGACCTGAGGGCGGGCGAGACCCTCGGCATCGTCGGCGAGTCCGGCTGCGGCAAGTCGACCGTCGCCAAGATGCTGGTCAACCTGGAGCGCCCGACCTCGGGCTCGATCCGCTACAAGGGCGACGACATCACCACGCTGTCGCCCCGGGCGCTGCGCGCGGTCCGCCGCAACATCCAGATGGTCTTCCAGGACCCGTACACCTCGCTCAACCCCCGGATGACCGTCGGCGACATCATCGGGGAGCCGTACGAGATCCACCCCGAGGTCGCCCCGAAGGGGGATCGGCGCCGCAAGGTCCAGGACCTGCTGGACGTCGTCGGGCTCAACCCGGAGTACATCAACCGCTATCCGCACCAGTTCTCCGGCGGTCAGCGCCAGCGCATCGGCATCGCGCGCGGCCTCGCGCTCCAGCCGGAGATCATCGTCGCGGACGAGCCGGTCTCCGCGCTCGACGTCTCCGTCCAGGCGCAGGTGGTGAACCTCCTGGCGAAGCTCCAGGACGAGTTCTCGCTGAGCTACGTCTTCATCGCCCACGACCTGTCGATCGTCCGTCACATCTCCGACCGGGTGGGCGTCATGTACCTCGGCCGGATCGTGGAGATCGGCACGGACGCGGAGATCTACGACCACCCCACGCACCCGTACACCCAGGCACTGCTGTCGGCCGTCCCGGTTCCCGACCCGGACGCGCGGGAGCACCGCGAGCGCATCATCCTGACCGGAGACGTGCCGTCCCCGGCCAACATCCCCTCGGGCTGCCGCTTCCGCACCCGCTGCTGGAAGGCCCAGCAGCGCTGCGAGCTGGAGGTCCCGGAGCTGGCGGTCCCGGCGGTCTTCCGTCTGACGGACACCCCGGCGAAGCACGACTCGGCCTGCCACTTCGCGGAGGAGAAGCACGTGGTGCCGACGGAGGACGAGTCGTCGTAGCGGAGGTTTACGCCGGGGCAATGTGCCCGACCCGGATCCGATATACGAACCCGGCAGGCTCGACAGCGTACGGCCGTGCGGGTGCCGTAGGCCGGCCGGGACGCGCCATGTCGCCCCGGCCGGCCGCCCGTTCCCTCGCGGCTCGTCCGCCTTGCCGGCCGAGTATGCGGAACCGCTTGTTTCGGTGCGTGGTTGCGGTGAGTATCGGCTCCGTGACAGTGACTCGACCGGCACGTCTCACAGGCGCCGCGCTCTGTGGCGCGCTCGCACTCGTCATCGCCGTCTGGCTTCTGCGTGACCTGGCGGCATTCGGCTCACCGGCCGAACTCGTCTGGTACTGGGCGGGGGAGAGCGCCTTCCTGCTGCGGCGCCGGGCCGCCACCTCGCTGGTCGACCCCCTCCTGCTCATCGCCTGCGTCGCCACCGCCTTCGCCGCGCTGCGCTCCTCCTCCGCCGCGCCCGCGCTCGCCGCCACCGGGGTCGTCACCCTGGCGTTACGGCTGCCCGGCCTGTGGGCCACCGGGGTCGACGTCCTCGTCACGACCCTGATCACGCTCGCCCTCGCCACCGGTCTCGTCGTCACCGCGGCCGCCGGCCGCCGCCCTGCCGAGTCCCACGACGAACTGTCGCCCCGCCCCCGAGCCGGGGCGGCTGTGACGGCCGGGGTCCTGTTCGCCGTGGCCGGTGTCGTCTGGGCGGCGTGGGAGGTGCACGGGGCGACCACGCTGCCCGTCGAGTTCACGGTCGACCGTTTCACCGGCGGCCGCTCGCTCCTGCTGCCCGCGCTCGCCGTCCCACCGGGCTGGCTGAACGTGATGCTCGCCGTGCTGTTCCTGGTCACCGCCGCGAGCGCCTTCGCCCGTGCCCCGTACGCGCGGCCGCTCGGGCTGCTCGCCGGGCTCCTCATGACCGGCTGGGGCGTCGCCGGAGTGGCCATCGCGTTACGGCTCGGCTGGGTCGAGCACCTCGGCGCGCTGGACGACGACGCCCGGCTCACCATCGCCACCTCCGCGTACGGGCTGCTCGCCGGAATCGCCGTACTGGTCCTCCTGGCCGGCCGGGGCCCGTCCAGCCGCCCCGTCCGCCATCGGCCGGTGGCCGCACTGCCCCCGTCCCCGCCGTCCCCGCCGCCGCCCGGCTGGTGACTACTCCTCGGTGAGGCCCAACGACCGCTTCAGGAAGTCCACCTGAAGCAGCAGCAGGTTCTCCGCCACCTGCTCCTGCGGCGTCATATGGGTCACGCCTGTCAGCGGCAGGACCTCATGGGGTCGCCCCGCGGCGAGGAGTGCCGAGGACAGCCGCAGCGTATGGGCCATCACCACATTGTCGTCGGCCAGACCATGGATGATCATCATCGGCCGCGCCGGGTTCTCCGGCGCCGACAGACCGTCGTCCGTGACCAGCGAGTTCGCCGCGTAGACCTCCGGGCTGTCCTGCGGCGTCCCCAGATACCGCTCCGTGTAGTGGGTGTCGTACAGCCGCATGTCCGACAGCGGTGCCCCCGCGATGCCCGCGTGGAAGACGTCCGGCCGCCTCAGCACCCCGAGGGCCGCGAGATAGCCGCCGTACGACCAGCCCCGGATCGCCACCCGCTCCAGATCCAGCGGGAAGTCCTTCGCCAGCGCGCGCAGCGCCTCGATCTGGTCGTCGAGCGTGGGCGTCAGATCGTTCGCGATCGCCTTCTCCCAGGCGGGAGACCGGCCCGGAGCACCCCGGCCGTCCGCCACGATCACCGCGAAGCCCTGGTCGGCGAACCACTGGGACGTCAGATGCGGATTGTGCGCGGCGACAACCCGCTGGCCGTGCGGCCCTCCGTACGGATCCATGAGCACGGGCAGTAGTCCGTCACCTTCCCGGTACCCCGAGGGGAGCAGGACGGCGCACGGAATCCGCCGTGCGCCCCCCTCGACCAGACGCACCCGCGCCGACAGCACCGGCGTCTCGGCATACGAGCTGATCACCGCCACCTGCTCGCCGTCCCGCAGCACCCGCGCCACGCTCCCCGGCGCGTCCGGCCGGGCCGAGGACAGCACCGTCACCGCTCCGCCCCGCACCGCCGAGTGAATTCCGGTCCCCTCCGAGACCCGCTCCACACCCAGCTCGTTGACCCGGTAGACATGGATCTCGCCGGTCTCCGGCTCCGTCGCCTCCTCGCCCGCCGACGCCGACACCAGGACGTCGTTCTCCCCGATGTCGAGGACGGCTCGCAGATGCAGCTGCGCACTCGTCAGCGCCCGGTCCCCGACGGCCAGCACCCGCGCCCCGCCCTCGTCCGCGATCCGCACCAGCCGTCCGTCCGGATCCCAGGCGGGCACCCCGGGCAGCAGCTCCAGCCACACCGGGTCCTCGTCCACATGCACCGTCCGCGTCGCCCCGGTCTCCGCGTCCACCGCCAGATGGAGCTGTGTGCGCTGGTCACGGGCCTGTACGAGGATCAGCGCGGGGCCGTCCGACGACCAGTGCACCCGGGCCAGATAGGGATACCGCTCCCGGTCCCAGTCGACCTCCGTGCGCTCACCGGCCAGATCCACCACGTACAGCCGCACCTCCGCGTTCGGCGTCCCCGCCGCCGGATACGGCACCACCCGCGGCTCCCGGTCCGGATGCGCCGGATCCGCGATCCACCACCGCCGCACCGGCCGGTCGTCGGCCCGCGCGACGAGCAGCCGGTCCGACTCCGGCGACCACCAGAAGCCCCGCGAGCGCCCCATCTCCTCGGCCGCCACGAACTCCGCCAGACCGTACGTCGTGTGCGCGTCCTCCGGCTCCGCCAGCGCCCGGTCGCCCTCCCCGTCCGCGCCCACCACGCGCAGCGCGCCCCGGGTCACATAGGCGACGTGCCGCCCGTCCGGCGAGGGCCGCGGATCGATCACCGGCCCGGGAACCCGCAGTTCCCGGGCCGTCCCCGCCCTCAGCTCCGCCGCGAACAGCCGGCCCGACAGCGCGAACGCCGCCAACTCCACGGCCCCGTCCACCGCGTAGGACACGATCCCGCCCGAACCCTCACGGCTCCGCTCCCTGCGGTCGCGCTCCTCCGCCGACAACTCCTCGGCCGCGCCCTCCAGGAGAGCCTCCGGCTCCGCCGCGACGCGCTCCCGCGCCTCGCCCGCCCGACCGCCGAGGTCGAGCACCCACAGGGCATGCGAGCGGTCCGTGCCAGACGACGAGCGCACGAACACCACCCGCTCACCGTCCGGGGACACCGAGAACGCACGCGGGTTGCCCAGGGTGAAGCGCTGCGTCCGGGCGTACTGACGAGGGAACGAGAGCGGAAACGACCGCTGTTGCCTGGAGGTCATGCGATCGAACCTAGCGCTGTGCGCCCCCCTGTGCCCCCGTACACCATCAATGCGGTGCCACACATAGTTATGATCCGTAGCGCTAGGTGGGTAGGGGACAGCTGGCACATGCTCGCCGACCTGACCGTCCGAATATCCGACCGAAGAAGTGTGGAGGTGAACCGCCGTGGCACTCTCGATTTCGGCGGTGGTGCTGCTGGCGATCGTCGTCTTCCTGCTGATCCGGAAATCCGGGCTGAAGGCTGGACATGCGGCGGTCTGCGCGCTCCTGGGGTTCTACCTGGCGAGCTCGTCCATCGCCCCGTCCATCAGCACGCTCACCACGAACGTGGCGGGCATGATCGGCGGCCTCAAGTTCTGAGCCGCGGTTCCGCGGCCCGCCGTTTCGATCCGGGCCCTGCCTCGTAGGGTGGGGCCATGACGGTTCTCCCAGCCCGTCGTCTGCTCCTGGTGCACGCGCACCCCGACGACGAGTCGATCAACAACGGCGCCACCATGGCCAGGTACGCGGCCGAGGGCGCGCTGGTCACCCTCGTGACCTGCACGCTCGGCGAGGAGGGCGAGGTCATCCCGCCCGGGCTCGCCCACCTGGCACCCGACCGGGAGGACCGGCTCGGGACCCACCGCGTCGGCGAACTCGCCGCCGCGATGAAGGAGCTGGGAGTCACCGACCACCGCTTCCTCGGCGGCCCCGGCCGCTTCCGCGATTCCGGAATGATGGGCGTCGAGCAGAACCGGCGCGACAACGCGTTCTGGAACACGGACGTCGACACCGCCGCCCCGTACCTCGTCGAGATCATCCGCGAGATCCGTCCGCAGGTCCTGGTCACCTACGACCCCGACGGCGGCTACGGCCACCCCGACCACATCCAGGCCCACCGCGTCGCCATGCGCGCCGCCGAGCTGGCCGCGGACGCCTCGTACCGCCCCGACCTCGGCCCGGCGCACACGATCGCGAAGACCTACTGGAACCGGGTCCCGCGCCCGGTCGCCGAGGCCGCCTTCGCCCGGCTGCGCGCCGAGGGGGTCGACTTCCCCGGCATCGCCGAGATCGACGACGTCCCCGGAGTCGTCGACGACTCCCTGATCACCGCCGAGATCGACGGCGGAGCGGGTCACGCGGACCGCAAGACCGCCGCGATGCGGGCACATGTCACCCAAATCGCCGTCGACGGGCCGTTCTTCGCACTCTCGAACGATCTGGGACAGCCGATCTTCACCACGGAGTACTACCAGTTGGTCAGCGGCACGCCGGGCGCACCGGCGGGCGTACGCGAGACCGATCTCTTCGCCGGTGTGGAGGGGTCGTGAACGTCCGGGCCGTCTGGTACGTATTCCTTCTCGTCCTCGGCGCGCTGGTCGGTGCTGCCGGCTCGCTCGCCCAAACCGCCTGGTTCCCGGGAGGATTGATTCTCGCGCTGCTCGCCACCGCAGGAGTGTTCTACGGCGGGCTGCGGGCCACCGACACCCAGCTGGGCATCGTCGTCCCGGGCGTGGGCTGGCTGGTGACGATCGTGCTGCTCAGCCTCGGACGGCCGGAAGGCGACGGGGTCTTCGCGGGCGGGGCAGCCGAGATGATCTACCTGCTTGGAGGCATGGCCGTCGCTGTGATGTGCGCCACCATGGCGCGTCTGCCGCGACCGGCCCCGTGAGCAGGCCGACTTGAGCCAGGGTCGCCCGGACTTCGGCCGGAATGCCCCGTGCTCGATCCCCGGCCGTCGGGTGTCTGTCGGCGACGGCCAGTATGGTGGTGCGCGCCGCCGAGCCGCCCGGGTACACGAGCACCAGCAAGAGCGGGCGGTGGAGCCAACCGGGAGAACCTGCTTTGAGTCGTGAAACTGGTCGAGAGACTGACAGTTCGTCCTCCGGCGCCCAGGGGCGCGGTGGAGCCGCGTACCCGTCGGGTACACCGCCGTACGGATCCCGCCAGTATCCGTCGCTCCACCCCACGCAGGACGGGGCCGACGACCCGGCCGGCGCCTCCGCCGTGCCCGCGCCGCCGCAGCCGGAGGAGCCGAAGACCGAGACCACGCTGACCACCCGGATCCGGATCAACATTCCGGGTTCGCGGCCGATCCCGCCCGTGGTGGTCCGCAAGCCGGTCGTGGACGCGCCCAAGCCGGAGCGCGAGAGCGCTCCGGCCGCCGAGGCCGTCCCGGCGCCCGCGCCTGCGCCCGCGCCCGCCCCTGAGCCGCCGGCCCCGGTGGAGCCTCCCAAGGCGGAGGAGAAGCCGACCAGCGACTGGTTCGCCCCGCGCAAGGGGGCCGCCCCCGCCGCGCCGGCGACTCCGGCCCCGGCCGCGCCTCCCGCGCCGTCCGCACCCTCCGGGGCCTCGGCGCCCGCGGGCACGGGCGCAGGTCCGGGCGCGGGCCCTCGTGGCGGTCCCGGACCTCGCGGCGGGTCCGGTCCTCGTGGCGGTCCCGGCGTGCCCGGTCGTACGCCTCCTCCCGGCCCGCGGCCCCCGGCGCCGGGTGGCCCGGCCCGTGGTTCCGGCTTCGCCGGACCCGCGACCGGCGGCATCCCGACCATAGGCGGCGCCTCGATCTCGGCGACCCCCGCGGCCGGCACGCCGATGTTCCTCACGACGCCGCCACAGGACGAGGCCGGGTACGGCCCCGACGGCGCTCCGTACCCCCCGGGCGCCCCGCAGGCGCCCACGGGTCCGACCACCGGGCCCGTCACGGGCAGCAGCACGGTGGGCGGCCCGATGGTCGGCGGACCTCTCGGGGGCGCTCCGGCCGGCGGCCGGCCCGTCGCCGGCGGTCCCTTCGGGGGCGCGCCGCGCATGTCGGACGACACCGCCGTCCTGACCCCGCAGAGCCCCGGCCCGATCACCCCGCCCGGCGCGGGCCCTGGTGGTCATGTCTCCGGGGACACGCTCACCAGCGGCATTCCCGTCGTGCCCTCGGGCCCGGGCGGCCCCTCGGGTCCCGACCGCACGCCCCGTGCCCCGGAGCACGGCTTCTCGGCCCCCGAGGTCGTCGGCGGCGCCCCGGCGCCCGCCGCCCCCAGGACCGCGAAGCCCGCCGCCTCCTCCTCCGCCCCGGCGAAGAAGGGCCGCTCCAAGCTCGTCCTCGTGGGCGTCGGCGTGTTCGGTCTCGTCGGCGTCGCCTACGGCGCGGGCCTGCTCCTGAACCACTCCGACGTCCCCAAGGGCACCACCGTCCTCGGCGTCGACATCGGCGGCGGTACGAAGGAGGAGGGGGTCAACAAGCTGGAGGCCGCCCTCGGCAAGCGCGCCCACGCGCCCCTTCAGCTCGACGTCGGCGGGAAGACGGTCGCGCTCTCCCCGGACAAGGCCGGTCTCTCCCTCGACAGCCAGGAGACCGTCCGCGCCGCCGCGGGCAGCGACTACAACCCCGTCTCCGTGATCAGCTCCCTCTTCGGCGGCGAGCGCGTCGCCGAGCCGAAGCTCCCGGTCGACGAGGAGAAGCTGGCCGTCGCCCTCGCCGACGTCTCCGGCGCGTCCGGCTCGGCGACGGAGGGCACGATCAGGTTCTCCCCGAGCAAGGTCACCGCCGTACCGGGCAAGCCCGGCAAGGGCCTGGACGTCGCCCGTTCGATGATCTTCGTGAAGGACGCGTTCCGCGCCCAGGTCCAGACGGGCCAGTCGAAGCCCGTCGAGCTGCCCGTCGTCACCCGCCAGCCCGCCATCACCCAGGCCGAGCTGGACCGGGCGATGAAGGAGTTCGCCGAGCCGGCCATGTCCGGTGTGATCGTGATCAAGGCGGGCCAGAAGGAGATCAAGTTCGGCCCGGCGCGGTCGCTGCCGCAGATCCTCTCCATGAAGCCCGTCAACGGCCGCCTGGTCGAGGTCTACGACAAGAAGGCGATCGACAAGCTCCTCGACGGAGTCTTCGACGGCATCATGATCACCAAGGCCGACGGCAAGAAGCACCAGGTCTCCGCCGACGACGTGGCCTTCGTGATGCGCGACGCCCTGATGGGCAAGACCGCGGCCGAGCGGACGAAGGTCATCGACCTCGACGGCGAGGGCTGACGCCCCGTACGAGCTGCGAAGGAGCCCCACCCGGAAAGCCGGGTGGGGCTCCTTTGTCATGTCGGGTGGTTGCGATCGTGAACGTCTCGTGCGTGGCTTGTGAAGATGCCCGTGGAATGCGAATACCTCAGGAGTGACAGCGTTGTTGGTGGTCTCCGCGATTACGATCCCAAGGGTCCCTGGGCCGAAGAAACTTGCTGGGGTGAATGCGGAAAGTCCGTTCATATGGGGGTAAGCGTGACGTTCGACGACGAGTGGGCGGCCGTGCGGACCGTCGCGGTGGAGCGGCAGGAGACGCGGATGCGGCTCAACCAGCTCCCCGCCGACGGGGGCGGTGGCACCGGCAAGAAGCTGCACGTCGACTCCGCGGAGCTCCGTGGCAGGGCGGGCAAGGCGGACATCGTCCGTTCGGACTTCGTCAAGGCCGACAACACCGCGACCAAGGAGACCGGCGAGGTCGCCGCCGGTCTGAAGGGCTTCCGCTCCGCCCCCGCCTTCAAGACCTTCTCCACGCGCTGGGAGGCGCAGATGAAGTACGTGGAAGGACTCTTGGCGAACGCCGTGGCCGGCGGGCTCAGGGAATCCGCCGCCGAGTTCGACGCCCGCGAGCGTGCCGAACAGGCCCGGCACAGCAAGGGCGGGGACAAGTCCGGCAACGGCAAAGACCGCAATCTCGCCTGAGCGACCGAGGAGACAGCGCCACCATGCTCGACTACAAGACCATCCTCGACGCCGACCTCACGCCCCTCTCCGAGGCGGTCGCCAAGTGGGGCAAGCTCCCCGAGGAGTTCGGCAAGGCCTCCACGCTCTACGGCAACACGGTGGAGAAGGGACTCGCCGAGTCCGACTGGAAGGGCGAGGCGGCGGACGCGGGGCTGGACAACGTCGCCCTGGTCGGCAAGCAGATCCGCGCCGCCAAGGACGAGGCCGCGGACGTCCACCGCCTGCTGAGCGACGCGTACCACGTCTTCTCCCAGGCCCAGTCGAAACTGAAGACCATCAGGAGCGACGTCGAGAAGGACGAGTACCTCTCGATCAAGCCCGACGGCGAGGTGTGGTTCGACCCGCCGAAGGACACCCCGAACGAGCACCTCGCCTCCCTGAACAAGGGCTACCAGGAGACGATCCAGGCGTACCGGACCGGCATCCGCAACCAGGTCACGGCGGCGGAGGAGGCCGACGACCTCCTGTACTGGGCGCTGAGCCAGGACTACAACGGCCATGACAAGGGCTTCGACTCGAACACGTACGACAGCCTCAAGGGCGCGAAGGCCGGCAAGGAACAGGCCGACAAGGACCGCGACGCCCTCATGGACCTCGCCGACGTCAAGCGTCCGTACACCCTCGACGAGATCAAGCGGATCAACAGCCTCCTGTCGAAGCACGAGGGCGACCCGTACTTCGCCGAGCAGTTCGCCACCGGCCTCGGGTCGAAGAAGACGCTGGAGTTCTGGACGAGGATCGCCGACCGTACGCAGTACGGGGACGAGATGACCAAGGAGTCGGCGAAGATCCAGAAGAGCCTCGGCTACACCCTGGCCACCGCCTCGCACTCGACCAGCCCCGCGATGGAGAGCTGGAAGAAGGAGATGATCGAGCTCGGCGACAAGCGGGTCGACATGGTCGACATGAACATGGGCACGATGACCAAGGGTCCGTACGGGTACCAGGTCATGAGCAGTCTCATGCGCAACGGCGAGTACGAGAAGGACTTCCTCCACGACTACGGCAAGAGCCTCATCGACTTCGAGAAGGACCACAAGGGCACCGACCCGAAGAAGCTCTGGCAGCCGGACGGCTACGAGACGTACCTCAACTTCGGCGCGGGCACGGACCACGGTCTGGACCCGATGGCCGGGTACATGGAGGCGCTGGGCCACAACCCGGACGCGGCGAAGGAGTTCTTCAGCTCCAAGGACTGGGACTCCTCCGGCAAGGAGCTCAAGTCCATGGACCCGGAGCTCAAGTACCTCCTCGAGGACCGCAAGTGGCCCGACATGCCCAACAACACCAAGGGCAGCGAGGACTTCGACGAGCTCGGCCACGCCATCGAGGCGGCGACGCTCGGTGTCCCGTACGACCAGCCGGAGCTGGGTCTGCGGCGCGACGACACCACGGCGAACGTCACCGAGCAGGTCATGAAGTACGTCGGGGACCACCCCAAGTACCTGGACGACCACAAGGGCATGGGGGACAGCCTGGCCAAGATGGGCGCGGGCTACATCGACGACCTCAACTGGGCGTCGTCGAACTTCGGCAACGCCTACACCGGACAGGACCTGCGGGACTCCGCCTTCGGGCACAAGGGACCCGGGCACATCGATCTCCTGGACACGACCGCGGCCTCGTTCCTGGCCGTGGCCGGCGGGGACGAGGACGGCTACAAGATCCTCTCCATGGCGCAGCAGGAGTACACCGCCAGTGGCCTGCGGGCGCACCCCGAGCCGAACGGCGAGGTCGCCCAGATCATCGAGACCGGCGCCAAGATGCAGGGCATGTTCGACCAGGCCCGGGCGAACGACATCCACGGGGAGTACGGCGAGGCCACGAAGGAGGCCGAGCGGAAGCTCGCCGAGGCCGCCGAGTGGAAGAAGTTCGGCGTCGGGGCGGGCGTGGCGGTGGGCGTCGGCGCCATCGCGCTGCCCTTCGCGGGGGCGGCCGCCGGCGGGGCCGCCGTGGCCGCGTTCGCGGTGCCGCAGGTCGCGGGCGCGATCGCCGGTGCCGGGATGACGCAGTTCGGCATCGAGCTCAACCGGGAGATGGAGAAGAACGGCCCGGACTTCTCCGAGAAGGAGCACATGGACCTGACGACATTCACGACGCTGGGAGGCGCCCGGGCTGTGGCGCCGATGGACGCGTACATCGCGGCCAACGACCTCGAGGGCTCGGACTGGGCGCGGAAGATGCACAGCGGCGTCGAGGGCAAGTACAACGACGGCGCGGACGCGATCACTCGCGTCACCCCGAAGGGCTGACAGGGATGACGATGAGGGCAGGAGCGTGGCGGGCCGTGGGCGGCCTGGGTGTCGCGATGACGCTCATGGCATGCGGGAGCGGCAAGCCCGAGCCGTCGGCGAAGCCGACGGTGCAGGCGACGGGGGTGTGCGGGGGCCTGTCGCCGAAGGCGGCGAAGGCGCTCGAGCGGATCTCGGAGGCCGAGCGGTTCGAGTTCCGCTCGTACGGGGTCGCCGACTCGCTGAAGGAACTGCTGCACGACCCCGACTCCGACGGCGGCGGGCAGCGGACCGACTGTGTGATCGAGCCGGACGTGGAGGACCCCGAGGAGAGCCCGTCGAGGATGACGGTGCTGTTCGAGGAGGTCGACCGGGTGCCGGCGCCCCAGCCGAAGGTCGTCGCGGCGGCGCGCCTTCCCGTCGGTCTGCTGGCGGAAGGCGGCGACGCGGACGCCGATCTGTGGTTCGCCTGCGAGGTGAAGGGCGTCGGCAAGCCGATCGTCCACGCGGAGTTGGTCTACGGCTCCCGCCCGCGCGAGGGCAGGGTCAAGGAGGCGAACATCCGCGTCCTCCAGGACCTCTCGCACCGACTCGCCCTCGCCATGGGCTGCCCTGACGCGGGGGGCGTCCCGAGCGTCTGAGGCGTGACGCGGCGCAGGGCCCGTCCGGACTCCGGGCGGGCCCTCCGCGTGATCACCACTCGCCTCCGGTGCCGCTGCCTCTTCGCCCGCGGCCGGTCCTCCACCGACGACCCTGCCGGGGAAGTGGACGCCGGTCCCGGCCCGCGCCCTTCAGTTCAGCAGCGCCCGCGCCGCCTGCGCCCTGTTCCTGATCGTCGCCGCCGCGCTCGGTTCCACCGCGGCCACCACCGAGGCGTACGCCTCCATCTCCGCCGCGCCCGCGAGGAACTCCCCGCGTTGGACCAGCAGCTCCGCGTGTTCGTAGCGCAGGCGGGCCGGGTGGGAGGGGAGGAGCAGCGAGAGCTCGACGGCCCACAGCGCGACGGCGGAGCGCTCCGGGCGGGGGGTCGCCCAAGCGCGGATGTTGTTGAGGATGCGGAGAACGATCTCCAGCGGGTCCGCGGGGCGCAGCATCGACGGTTCGAGGGGTTCGCCCGTCGCGCCGGCCACCAGGAGCTCCGCGTCGATGCCCGTCATCGCCCTGCCGCCCGCGAAGGGGTCCGCGAGGACCTGGGCGGACGGGTCGCCGAAGCCGATGACGAAGTGGCCCGGCAGACCGAGCCCGTACACCGGCGCTCCCGCCCTGCGCGCGACCTCCATCCAGACCACCGACAGCAGGATCGGCAGGCCCCGCCTCCGCTTCAGGACCTCGTGGAGCAGCGAGGACTCCAGGCGCTGGTAGTCGGCCGGGACGCCCTGGAAGCCGTACCGGCCCCCGAGCAGCCGGGCGAGCGCCGCCACCCACTCCTCCGGGTCCCGTATGCCGTACGGCAGCTCGCCGGCCAGCCGGTCCAGCTCGATCTCCGCCGCGTCCAGATCGGCCTCCGCGACCGTGGGGTCCGCCTCCGCGCCGATCAGCAGACAGAGCCGCGCGAGATCCGGGCGCCGTGCGCGGGCCTCCTGCGCGAACTCCCGCCGCCAGCCGGTCACGTCGGTCACCTCGCTCACGCCTCCGCCGCTCGGTCGGGGTCGTATCGGTAGTGGTGGTAGTGGTGATGGACGGTGAAGCCCATGCCCTCGTACAGCGCCCGCGCCCCGTCGTTGTCCTTCTCCACCTGGAGCCAGGCCGCCGACGCGCCCTCGTCGAGGGCCTGCCGGGCGAGCGCCGTCATGACGGCCGTGGCCAGGCCCTGACGCCGGTACGCGGGGTCGACCTCCACCGCCATGAATCCGGCCCAGCGGCCGTCCACCACGCAGCGTCCGATCGCGGCCGGTATGTCTTCCGTGCCCGGTACGGACGCGAACCACACACTCGGGCCGCCGGTCAGCACCTTCAGCACGTGCGGGCCGGGCTCGCCCGACCGGTTGTAGCGACCGAGCCAGGCGGCGTCCAGGGACCGGGAGAGGAGGACGGACGACACGTCCGCGTCCAGGTCCCCGACCGGCGCCAGCCCCCCGGTCCGTACCTCCGCCGAGACCTCCGAGTGCCAGCCGCGCCGCTCCAGTTCCGCGCAGAGAAGCTCCTGCGTGCCCTCGGCGCCGGTCGCCGCCTGGATGTACGCCGGGAGATCGCGCCGCGCGTACCAGTCGCGCACCCGCTCCAGCGCCTCGTCGAGGGGCAGCCCCGGATCGCCGAGAGGCAGCGCCGAATTGGCCCGTCGCGTGAATCCCGCGGCCGCCCGCAGCGTCCACTCGCCGAGCGACTCGCTCTCCACCGGCTCCCACGCGCGCGCCAGCACCCGCGCCAGCTCCTCGAAGGAGGCCGCGGGCCCGCGCCGGCGGGCCGGGGCGGCGGGGACCACCTTGCCCGCGACCAGTGCGGATTCCGCGATCCGGACGCTCTCACCGGTCCTTCGTGTGATCAGCAGCACACCCGCGTCCCATGATGTGAGAACGCCGACCGCGTCGGTGAACCGCTCACCCGGGGCACCGGACTCCGTCACGTACCGAACTGAGACACGTTTTCCCACGTCAGCGCGGGTAATACGCACCTCAAGGCGCCCTCCAGCGGTGAATTCCACAGCTTCTCCGCCCCTCCTGTTCGGATCGTCCCCAAGAACGGAGATACTAGGGGCGGGCATCGACGACGCCGCGCTCCCGCGCAGACCAGCCCTACCGAGGAGGAACGACAGCGTGACCTACGTCATCGCGCAGCCTTGTGTCGACGTCAAGGACAAGGCTTGCATCGAGGAGTGCCCCGTCGACTGCATCTACGAGGGCTCCCGGTCCTTGTACATCCACCCGGACGAATGCGTCGACTGTGGTGCTTGTGAGCCGGTTTGCCCGGTCGAGGCCATCTTCTACGAGGACGACACCCCGGAGGAGTGGAAGGACTACTACAAGGCGAACGTCGAGTTCTTCGACGAGCTCGGTTCTCCCGGTGGTGCCTCCAAGCTCGGCCTGATCGAGCGCGACCACCCCTTCATCGCCGCCCTGCCGCCGCAGAACGGCTGATCATCCCGCCCTCGGTCCCGTACGGCCTCGCCCGCTGTACGGGACCGACGCGTTTCCCGACGCGTCACCCCGTACGTACGAGGAAGTGAGCCAACTCGTGAGCGCAGTCTCTTCGCGCCTGCCCGTCTTCCCCTGGGACAAGCTGGAGCCGTACAAGAAGACGGCGGCCGCCCACCCGGACGGCATCGTGGACCTGTCCGTGGGCACGCCGGTCGACCCGGTGCCGGAGCTGATCCAGCGGGCGCTGGTCGCGGCGGCCGACTCGCCGGGCTATCCCACGGTGTGGGGCACCACCGAGCTGCGGGACGCGCTGACGGGCTGGTGCGAGCGGCGCCTGGGTGCGGTCGGCTTCGCGCACACGAACGTGCTGCCCGTCGTCGGCTCCAAGGAGCTGGTGGCCTGGCTGCCGACGCAGCTGGGGCTCGGCGCGGGGGACCAGGTCGCCTACCCGCGGCTCGCCTACCCGACGTACGAGGTCGGCGCGCGGCTCTGCGGCGCCGAGCCCGTCGTCTACGACGACCCGGTCGCCGATCTGGACCCGGCCGCGGTCAAGCTGCTCTGGCTCAACTCACCCTCGAACCCCACCGGCAAGGTCCTCGGCAAGGACGAGCTGACCCGGATCGTGGCCTGGGCGCGCGAGCACGGCATTCTCGTCTTCTCCGACGAGTGCTACCTGGAGCTGGGCTGGGAGGCCGACGCGGTCTCGGTCCTGCACCCGGACGTCTGCGGTGGTACGTACGAGGGGATCGTCGCCGTCCACTCGCTCTCCAAGCGCTCCAACCTGGCCGGCTACCGGGCCGCGTTCATCGCGGGCGACGCGACCGTCCTCGGCGAGCTGCTCCAGATCCGCAAGCACGGCGGCATGATGACCGCCGCCCCGGTGCAGGCGGCGACGGTCGCCGCCCTGGGCGACGACACGCACGTGGCCGAGCAGCGCGAGCGGTACGCGGCCCGGCGCACGGCCCTGCGGACGGCCCTGGAGGCGCACGGCTTCCGGATCGAGCACAGCGAGGCGAGCCTCTACCTGTGGGCGACCCGCGACGAGCCGTGCTGGGAGACGGTCGCGTACCTGGCCGAGAAGGGCATCCTGGTCGCGCCCGGCGACTTCTACGGGGTGGCGGGGGAGCGGTTCGTCCGTGTGGCCTTCACCGCCACCGACGAGCGCGTCGAGGCGGCGGTCAAGCGCCTCGGCTGATCCCGCGCACATACGAGAGGGCCCGGGGAGCGAGACGCTCCCCGGGC